>DATLIL010000206.1:0-5738 GCA_035539475.1 Polyangiaceae bacterium | reverse complement strand
GCCTGCTGCGCACCGCCAAGGCCCATGCCGTGCTGGAAGGCCGCGCCTTTGCCACGCCGGACGACGTGCGCACCGCAGCCCCCTACGTCCTGACCCATCGCATGATCATGGTGCCGGAGGTCGAAGGCGACGCGCGCTCGCGCCAGGCCGTGGTCGACGAAGCCCTCTCGCGCGTCAGCTACCGACGCGGAGGGCGCTGATACGGGGTTTGCTCGGCCGGCTCCGTGATGACGGCCCGCCGAGGAGGAGGAGGAACCGTCGGCGGTTGCTCGTCGTCGTCCCTTCGTTTCCGGTCCATTTCGAGCGAGCCACCCCGCAGGAAGTCCGCCCAGCTCGTGCGGCGTGACGGAGCGCTGGTCATCGCGCCGTCGTTCTGGAGCGCTGTATACCCGTCCATGTCACCCTTGATGCCGTGTCCGCCAGCCACGGATTCCGTCACGAGCAACGAAACTGAGCTCGTGCGCCGGACGATCGGTTTGACGGTCCCCGCGACGTCGGTGAGCACTTTGTTGAGCGCTCTCGATCAGCGCCAGTTTCTTGTTACTGGCAATCTTCGCCGAAGTCGGGGTGGTCAAGGGTAGGCAAACGGCGCTGAATCGTTTCAGATGCGAGTGGCCAATGGCTGGGCTTGGGTCAGGCCGGCGTTGCACTGCCTGATCGTGCTCGGTGTCTTGCCGGTGGTCGAGCGTTGGTTTTCCGACGTTTCGCCCAGAGAGGCGCTGTCGGCGTTGGGTCTGGGTCTTCCCGCAGCTCGGGGACTCCCCTCTCCTTGCGAGAAGGCTGGTTCTGGCGACTGCCTGGTCTCTTTGCGCGAGGCGGGATGGCTCGCGTTCTTGCTACGCACGAAACCCGACGGATCCTGGTCTGGTGCTTGCACCTCCCTGGCCATGCCTTGCCGGGAAGTCCAGCTGCTCGTGACCGTCTCGGCCGCAGCGGCCGTCGCGGCCTGCAGCCGAGGCGAGCCTCGAACCGACCTCGAGGGCCACGTCGCCACGATCACTGACGAAAGCAGCGCCGCCCACGAACAGGAGCCGGCGCGAGCCGCCGAGCGCGACGAACCCGGGTCCCTGCGGTTGCTCGCGCCCCAAGAGGTCACCGCAGCGATCAGCGAGGCGGCGCAGGAGATCCTCGACGCGCATCGAGACGAACCGCTCGGCTACGAGGTACCGTTCGAGGTCGAAGGCAGGCGTTACGTGGCGCGCCTGGAACGACACTATCGGGCTCCGAACAGTCGCCTGCGTCCCACCGGCGAACACGTCGGCGTGACCGTCTATCTGGCGCAGTAGACCAAAACGTTCATCCCCGGGTGTTATTTTGAACAACGGAAGTCGTGCGATGTAGGCCGCGGTAGACCTGACCTCGCGCGAGCAGGTCACCCCTCGGAAAGGTCGTCGTAACAATGCCTCGGGCAGGCTGAGGCTCGATGCACTCTCTCGCTCTCGATCGCGCCCCCGGCTCCAAGACAACGGACGACTTCCTGCGCGCCATGCCGCCCGCGTACCAGCGTCAGTTCGACGCCGCGGACATCCTCGACCATGCCTCGCTGGTGGCGGCGCGCGGTGACGCGCCGGCGCACGCCGCCTTCTGGCGCTCGTTTCCCGACGGTCGAGTGCTGTGCGTGGTGTGCGACGACCGACCGGGCTTGTTGTCGTTGATCAGCGACGCGCTGGCGGCTCACGCGCTGGACGTGACGGGCGCCCAAATCTATCTACGTAAGCGGCCCGGTCGCGCGGCAGAGATGGTGGGCTTGTTCTGGGTGCGACGCGATCCGCGCTCAGAGCTGTCGCGTGTGATCGACGCGGACGAGGCGCGCAGCGTGGCACACGTGCTGGCCGAGCTCATCGCCGAACAGCTCCGCGCGGACGAGCCCGCGGGCGGAACGCAGGTGGCGCTGCTGAGGCAGCAGCCGATCCGCGTCTATTTCGACACCAAGGCGCTGCGCGCGGGCGAGGCCGTGCTGGTGGTCACGGCGCCCGACTGTCGCGGGCTCATGCTCGCCATCACCCGCAGCCTGTACAAGAAGCGAGCGGAGATCGTGGCCTCAGAGGTACGCACGGAAGAGGGCGTGGCCCACGATCGTTTCACCATCTGCGGCGCCCTGGGCAGCCGGCTCGAGCCAGACTCACTCGCGGACGTGCAGCAGGAGGTGCTGTCCGCCGTTCGCCGGCTGGTCGAACGTCGCCTGCCTTAGCCGGCCAACGCGGCGGCCAAGGAATCACACACCTCGGCGACGGTCGCGTGATCGAACGGCGAGCGCTCGTCGATCACGAGCGTGAGCTCCCGTTCGCCCCGACCCAGCGAGGCATGACGCACGTGAGCCGCGCGGTGCTCCCCGCTGAGCTCGAGGGCCAGCGCCCGCGCCGGCGCTTCGTCGAAGAAGGCTGCGCGAAAGTCGCGCAAGCAACCGTCCCCGAACGCGCTCTCGTACAGGTCTTCTTCGAGCACGACGAAGATCGATAGCCTGCCGCCGGCGGCTTCGACCTTCGTCCACAGCGGCGTCCCGCGCGCCGCGTGTTTCGAGCTCGGCTCGGCTGGCTCGTTCAGGTGATCGCCGCAGAGGGTGGCCATTCGGACGGCAGAGGTGGCAGGTCATCGTGCGCAGCCAGCGACGTCGGGTCGGCCTTGTGCGTGTTCCACACGGCCTGGTGATACCAATCCCAGAGCTTGCTGCCGGCGGGACAGAACTCCCAGCGCGCGTCGTCGCCATCAGGAAAGATGCGGAACACGCCGTCACCCCCGAGGGGACCGCAGAAGACGATCACCGCGCCGCCGCACTCGTACCAGGACCGTTCCAAGGCGGCGCCTTCAGGCGAAGATGAAGTGCATCGAGTCCGAGACCGGCTGGTAGCCGATCTTCTGGTAGATGCCGTTCGACGTGGGGTTCGCCAGATCCGTGTAGAGGAAGCAGAACTTCCGGCCCTGTTCGAGCTGCTTCTTGCTCGCCTCGGCAACCAGCGCCGTGGCGTAGCCGCGCCGCCTGCGTTCGGGGGGCGTGTAGACCCAGCCGACGCGAATGCCCGACGGCGTGGGACCGATGCAACCGACCATGGCCACCGGCTCCGGGCCGACGTGCCAGACGTAGAGAGACTGCTTCTTCAGCCCGCGATCACAAGCGTCGACCGCCTGCTGGCGATTGCCAGTGAGCCCGCAGTCCACGATGAAGGCGAGATGCCAGTCTTCGAGTAGCGCCCGATCGGGTTCCGCCGCGAGGCGCATCGCGCCCTCGACCTCGGGCGGGGTAACCAGCGAGCTCAGCCGAAAGATGCGCTGGGCGATGGTCGACTTGACGGAGCCGCCAACAACCCCGAGCCAGGCGTCCTTGAAGGCGATGGCCGTATCCTTGGGGCCAACGAGAGAGGAAACGGAGTCGCCGAGCGAGCGCGCGTGTTCGACCACGAGCGGGATGGCAGCAGCTGGGAGCGCGGTGAGCCCGAGCGGGTGCGGCGGGGTCATCCAGCCGGCACCGAGCACGTGCTCGCCGTCCTGTACGGAGAAGAGGTGAAACGTCCGATAGCGCTCGGGCTCATGGATCAGCGTGTGAGCAATGCCGATGGGCAGGCAGTTCTCCGCCTCGTTGCGCAGCAGCACCGCGCTGACACGTTGCCAGAACTCCGCTGGATCCAGGTGGCGTACGACGCGCATGGCCGGCTGGTGCGTAGGTTAGCATCCGAGCAACGGCGACACGACTGGGGGCGGATCGTCACCCAGTACTGGCGCGAAGCTGGGCAACTCAATCACGCAACCGAATCCGGAGGGGTGAGCGGTGCATTTTCCATCGTATTGAGCCGCGCCCTCGTCGATTTCCTACCCAAAACTGTGTACGTCGAGCGCGTCCGCTTGCTTTGGTGGCACTGTTTCCAGGCCGCCGCGCCTTGACGCCGCCGCGCGTCTGGTCGAGAAAGGACTGCGAAAAGGCGGTTTGGTGGCTTACACAACGTGGACTGCTTCGTGGTCTCGGCGCGTGGCGACGGCGCTCGGCGCGCTCTTGTTTTCGGCGCTGCTGGCAGGAGGCTGCGGCGGGAACAACACCGACGCGGACGAGTGCGACACCGGCTCGGAAGGCTGCCCTTGCGCCGCCGACGTCTGTGACAGCGGCCTGTCGTGCATCTCGAACGTCTGCGTCTATCTCCCGGGCTCCGGCGGGACCGCCGGCAGCGACGGGACGGGCGGCAGCGGCGGCACCACGACGACCCCGAAGGGCGGCAGCGGTGGAACTCGCAGCGGCGGCGTTCCTGGCACCAAGCCCAAGCCCACGGGAGGAACTGGTGGCTCGGCCGGCAGCGAAAGCGTCGGCGGAGCACCGCCCGTCACGGAGTGTCCCCCCTGTGAAGGAGCAACGCCCGTCTGCGACACGGGCGACTTCATGTGCAAGACCTGCACGGACGCAGAGGGTTGCTCGGGCGACACCCCGCTCTGCGACGCGAAGGCCAACTCTGGGCTCGGCGTCTGCATCGCAGAGCCGAGCGGTGAAGGCGGCGCTGGCGGTGAAGGCAGCGTCGTCGTCGTCGTCCCTGCGGAGTGGACCTGCCTTCCGAGCTACTACGGTGACGGCGGCTGCGATTGCGGTTGCGGCGCGGTCGACGTCGATTGTGCCGACGCGACGCGCGCAAGCTGCGCTTTTTGCCTCGGCTGCAGCGCGAGCGCCGGAGAGTGTCCGGGTCGCATCCACCCCACGGACAACTCGTCCTGCGTCGACCCTGGCTGGACTTGCCCCCCGCAGTTCTACGGTGACGCCGGCTGTGACTGCGGCTGTGGCATCCGCGACGTCGACTGCGCCGACGGCTCGCTCGAGGTCTGCGCCTACTGCCTCGGTTGCAACCTCGGAGGGACGTGTCCTGGAGGCATCGATCCCACCGACAACTCCCAGTGCGATGGCTGGGTCTGCAACCAGACCTGGTACGGCGACGGCGCCTGCGACTGCGGCTGCGGCGAAGTCGACTCCGATTGCGCCGACTCCCTGATCGCGAGCTGCGAGTTTTGCCTGGGCTGCAGCAGCGGCGGCTGTCCGGGGCTCATCGACCCGAACAACAACGCCACGTGCGGCCCGTGAGCCGCTAAGGGTCCTTCGACCCTCGCCGCGATCGGATCCACAATTCCGCCATGGGCCTTCTCATTTCGTGGCTCACCGTGGCAGCCGGCCTCTGGATCGCCGACAAGCTGATCCCCGACTTCGAAGTCACTGGAGACTGGAAGAGTTACGCCATCGTCTCTGCCATCCTCGGACTGCTCCAGTTCTTCCTGGGCTGGCTCCTGTTCCTGGTGCTCGGAGTGGTGTCGCTCGGCCTGGGCTTCCTGTTCGCCTTCGTCACTCGCCTGATCGTGAGCGCGATCGTGCTGCGCATCGCCGACGCCTTGAGCAGTCGGCTGACGATCCGCGGCTTCGTGCCCGCTGTGCTCGGTGCGGTCGTGCTGGCGGTGACCGGCGGCGTGGTGGATCTGCTGCGACGCTGAGAGGGAATTTCCCGACGCCGCGTGCCCCGGGCGGTTACACGCTGGCGCGCGAACTCTTGCTCGGCGCGAAGCGTTTGCGGCGCGTCATGCGCGACCCAAGGTTTGCGGTTCATGGCACGGCACTGGAGCGCACTGGCTCTCGGAGCGCTGACCTTCTCCTTGACCGCGAGCTGTGGCTCCGAGGACGGCGCGAAGGAGACCGCCGAGAGCACAGCGCCGCCGGAGGGCAGCCTCCAGCCCGCCGCGGCCCCGAGTCTGACGCTGCGCCTCGACACCCTGGTCTATGC
>DATLIL010000205.1:0-4463 GCA_035539475.1 Polyangiaceae bacterium | reverse complement strand
GATCAAGTTCACGGATTTCGGCATCGCCAAGCTGCTGGACGCCCAGGGCGTCACCTCGACCGGGCAGGTGCTCGGCTCGCCCGCGCACATGGCGCCCGAGCAGATCGAGGGCGGCGACGTCTCGGCGCGCGCCGACGTCTTCGGCCTCGGTGTCCTGCTCTACGAGGCACTCGTCGGGCGCTTGCCCTTCGACGGCAAGAACCCGGCGCAGGTGCTGCGGCGAGTGCTGGAGGGCACCTTCACGCCTCCCGACAAGGCTCGGCCGACGGTCGGAGCACGGCTCTCGGCGATCGTGAGCAAGGCTCTCGCTCACGACGTGGCCGATCGCTACTCGTCCGCCGCGGAGCTCGGCGACGCGCTGCGCGCCGAGCTCGAGGCGCTCGGCTTCACGGAGCCGCGCAAGGAGCTGCGTTCGTTCCTGCTCGACCCGGCCGCCTACAACGCGGTCTACCAGAAGCTCATCGTGGAGCGGCTCGTGGCCAAAGCCGAGCGGGCGCGCGCCGATCGCGACGTTCCGCTGTCGGCTGCCTGTTTGAATCGCGCCCTCGCCTTCCGACCCGACGACGCCGCTCTGCTCGCGGAGGTCGCGACGCTCGGCCGTCGCGAACGCTTGCGCAAGAATCTGCGCAGCGCGGGGATGGCTGCCGGCGCCAGCATGCTCGTCGCCGGCGCCGCCTTCGCGCTGTTCCGACCAGGCCCCGATACCAGTGACGCCGCCGCGAAGTCCCCCGCGGGCGTCACATCGCAGCGCGCGACGAGTACCGGCCCGGCTCCGTCGGCCGGCAAGACCACCGCCTCGAGCTCCCAGCCACCGCCGCGGCCGGAGCCCCTGCGGGGTCGGCCCAAGACCATCGCCGCACCCGTGCGGCCGGTCCCGGTCAGCGAAACGGCGCAGGTCCAGATCTTCGTCGACGGTCCCGCCAACGCCACCCTGTTCATCGACGGCGTGCAGCAGCAGGACTGGTTCGGCGTGCCCAAGGTGCTGGTGGTCGGTCCGCACAAGTTCGAGTTCCACCCGCCGAACAACGTTTGCTGCGAAGGGCCGCACGAGCTGACGGTCGAGATCAAGCCGCCCGACCCGAGCGGCAAGGTGCAGACCGTGAGGGGCTTCATCAGGTTCCGGCCGGCCACCCTGGACATCCCGGGACCCTCGGGCTGGACCGCCAGGTGCGGGGCGCTGGGCGAGTGGAGCATCCCGACCCAGGCGCAGATCCAGATGCAAAAGCCCGTTCTGCTGGGAACCTGCCTGCTCCTCCCACCGGTCGGCGTCAGCGAGGAGCCGAAAGAGCTTGAATTCCGCCTGAGCCCCGGGGGAACCTCCACACTACGGTAACCCGCTCAGGCCTCGAGCCGCGGGCGCTCGGATGGCGTTTGCTCTGCCCAAGAAATCGAAGCACGCAGCAGCCTGTGCAGTGCTGCTGCTGGCCCTGCGCAGCAACGCTCAGACCCAGCCTCCCCCTCCAGGCCCGGGGCCTGCGGCCCCAGCGCATCCGTCCAGCTCCGAACGCCTGGGCGACGACCTCGAGCTGCAGCGCGTGGTCGGGCTGTACGACGTCGGCAAGTACGACGAGTGCGCGAAGGAGCTCGACAAGCTGCTCGACCCCAAGAGCCCGCGCCCGCTGCAACGCCGCCAGGTCAAGGAGACGGCGCGCATCTATCACGCCGCTTGCCTGATCGGCAGCGGCCAGTTCGAGCGCTCCGACGCACCGCTGCGCGACGCCATCCGAGAAAACCCTCAGATGGATCTGCCCGACGCCCTGATCTTCCCGCGTCCGGTCGTCGAGCGCTTCTTGCGCGTGCGCCAGAGCATGGCCGAAGAGCTCCGCAAAGAGGACCTCAAGCGGCTGGAAGAAGCCAAGAAGGCGGCCGAGGAGCAGAAGCTCAGGCAAGAAGAAGAGCAGAAGTACCTCGCGCGAGTCGAGGCGATGGCCGCGAAGGAAACGGTGATCGACCCCAACAGCCGCTGGATCGCCGCCCTGCCCTTCGGCGTCGGTCAGTTCCAGAACGGCGACCGCAGCCTGGGCTATGTCTTTCTCGGCACCGAGGTGCTGGCACTGGGCACCGGACTCACGGCGCTCGCCGTCGCCACGCAGATCAGCGCTCAGGAGTCCGAGATCGAGGCCAAGGGCGGCGAGTCCGACGCCGCCTCGCGTGCCCAGGACTGGCACCTGGTCGGTCGCATCGGCACCTGGTCGTTCATCGGTCTGGCCGTGATCGGCATCGCGGAGGCAGAGCTCTCGTTCGTTCCCGAACGCAGCTACACCCGCTCGCGCCGGCTGCCCCGCAGACCAGCACCCGCCACGAAGGCAAACTTGGGAGCCATGCCCGACGTCTCGCTCAGTAGCGACGGCTTCTCGCTGGGCATCAGCGGCAGGTTCTGAGCGTACCCACCCCGCCCTACGCGCTCCCTGTATACAAACTGCACAGCGTGCGCGGCGGATACGGACGAGCGTGGTCAGACCACCTCAGCTCGCATCCTGACGGCTGAAATTCGGCAGAGTTCGTGCGTTGGCAAGGCGCTTGCTCTTGGCGCTCTTCGTGGTCAGGGCTCGGCTGTTCTCGTGGTTCTCCGTGGTAGCGATCGCGCTAGTCGCGATCCCGCTCGGAGGGCAACCGCTGCGCGTCGAAGGTCACGTCGTCAGCTTGGAGGGTGACGACATCGTCGTCGACGTGGCGCGCTCGAACGGCGCGGAGAACGGCGCGGTGCTCGAGCTCTGGCGACCGGTGAGCTTGAAGCACCCGATCAGCGGCGAGACCATCAGCGATCGCTTCTTGATCGGCAAGCTCCGCTTGCACCAGACGCGCGACGCGCTGTCGCTGGCGCGCGCCGAGGGCCGGCTGGCGCGCGCGGTGAGACCGGGCGACGTGGTGGTGCTCACGCTGACGCACGCGCCACGCTCCCAGCCGCCCGCCGCGACGCCGGCCCCGACGCCGGAGCCAGAAGCGCCGGCATCGTCACCGCCGGCCACGCCTCCGGAACGGACCGCGGGCGCCGACAAGGAAACGGCCGAGGTCACCCGGCTATTCGAGGCCCTCCGCGGCAGCGATCTCACCGCGCGCGTGCGCGCCTACGAGGCCCAGGTGCGCGCCAGACCCGATGGTCGTTACACGCGCGTGCTCTGGGAGGAGGCGCAGCTCTTGCGCCGCCTGGTGGAGCTCGAGACGCCGGGAGGCGCCAAGCCCACGAGCGTCTCGTTCAGCGCGCCCGGTGAGGTGCTCGAGCGCACCCCGCTCGAGCTCGCCATCGAGCTCGAGGGCGCCAGCGGCGCGCTCTTGCACTACGCGCGACGCGGGGACGTCGTTTACCGCACGCTGCCCATGCAGCGCTCGGGCGAAGGCTACTTCAGCGTGAGCGTGCCGGCAGAGCACGTCCAGGCTCCGCGCTTCGAATACTTCATCGAAGCCACCAACGTGGGCGGCGTCGCCACGCCGGTGCAGGGAGAGCCAGACCGTCCGCTCGGCTTCGACGTGGTCGCGCTGCCGGCGCCGCAAGCCAGGCCGAACCACGAGGCCGTGGCCAGCATCAGCACCGACTACGCCGACTGGAACAACCTCGAGGGCAACGACTGGGTCTGGCAGAGCGAGGGCTTCATCGGCTTGCGCCTGCGCGACGTCGGCGTGCGGGCCGTGAATACGGGCTTCGGTGTGTATCGCGGCGTGGGTGGCTCGCTGGAAGAGCTCGACGAGCTCGGCCTGCCCGGCAGGGCGGTGGGCTTGACCTACGGCTACCTGGAGGGAGAGTTCGGGCTCTCGCATTTCATGGGGCTCGTCGGCCGCGCGGTGATCGGGCTCGAGAACGCTGGTGTCTCCGGCGGCGGCCAGCTCCTGGTGCGTTTCGGCAACGACCGCGAGACCAACCTCCTGGTCGGCGGGGAGGTGCTGGGCAACATCGGCCTGCGCGGCATCACGCAGCTCGAGCTCATGACCTTCGAGCGCGTCCCGATCCTGCTGCGCACCGAGGTGACGAATCAGCCGGTGGGCTCGAGTCACTTCGAGGAGACCGACGACGGCAACGTCACGGCCACAGAAGCAGGCGACGTGGGCGCGCGCGCCATCGCGCAGGTCGGTTATCGCTTCCTGCCGGCGCTGACCGTCGCGCTGCGTGTCTCGTATCAGGGCCGCAACATCCACCATGCGGGCCCCGGGCTGGGTGGAGGGGTGACGTACCGATGGTGAGCTTCGTTCATCGCTGTCTACTCGGCTTGCTGGCGCTATCGAGCGGACTTTTCGCGGCGCCGCTGGCCCGCGCCGACGAAACGGCGGCGTCGAAAGCGAGCGAGCCGGCGCTGCATCACGCGCCCATCGCGGTGGCCGCGGCCCACGAGAGCCTCGAGCTCACCGCCAAGATCGAGCACCCCGAGCTCGTCAAACGCGCGCTCGTGACCTACCGCGCTCCAGGCGCCAGCGGCCTGAAGGAGCTCGAGTTCGCGCGCTCGGGCAGCGCGCCGTACGTGGCCGTGATC
>DATLIL010000204.1:0-7776 GCA_035539475.1 Polyangiaceae bacterium | reverse complement strand
GTGCACTTCCAGCCGTGCGGCAGGCACTCGCAGCCGTTGCAGCCGTCTCCGAAGGCGGCGCCCACGGGGATCCGACGTGCTCCGCACCTGCACTCCGTTTGCAGCGGCCTACATTCTCCGAACTGCCACTTGCCGCCCGACGCGAGGCAATGGCGCTCGGCCAACAGCTGCGCCGCCCACAGGATCGGAGCGATCACGAAGATGAGCAGGACTCCGACGGCGAACGCCTTCGCCAGTCGTGCCTGCCACGCCACCGGAGCTTCCACTGCGGGCAGGATATCGCAGCCCGGCGGGGGTACCGCGGCTGACATTCTACCGTCTGCCGGGAAACACGATCTTTTTCGAAAAGGGTCGTCCGAAAATCGGCGACTGGGGCGACTAACTCCCCTGAAGGGTCTGGTCGTAGTGCTGCAGCTACCACACCGCCTTTGGGCACAAGCTTTGTGCGTGACCGCGCTTTGGTGCGCCGGTTGCGTGGGCGAGATCACTTGTAATGACTGCTCGTCTCCGGGCGGTCCTGCGGGCATGGCGCCTCCGACGACGACGCCACCGGACGAAACGGTGCCGACGCCCGTGGCCCCCACCTGCACCACGCCGCAACCAGGCAGCGCGCCGGTGCGGCGCATGACCCGCTTCGAGTACAACAACACCGTGCGGGATCTGCTGGGTGACGAAACCAGCCCGGCACAGAGCTTTTCGCTCGAAGAAGAAGCCCTGGGCTTCAACAACAATGCGGCCAATCTCGTCACGTCCGCCGCGCTCGCAGAAAAGTACATGCTGGCGGCCGAGGGCATCGCCCTGCGGGCCACCACCGGCTCGAGCGCGGCCACGCTGATCGGCTGTGACCCGACCGTCGGGGACCAGGCCTGTGCGCAGCAATTCGTCGATCGCTTCGGCAAGCGCGCGTTCCGGCGGCCGCTGACAGCCGACGAGTCGACGACGCTGATGGAGCAGTTCGAGAACGGACTCGCGGACGGCGACTTCCTCGGCGGCATCCAGATGGTGATCGAGACGGCTCTGCAGTCGCCGCCGTTTCTGTACCGCGTGGAGTTCGGCACGGTCGCCGAGGCCGGCGCGACCGCGGTACGGCTCACGGACTGGGAAACGGCGGCGCGCCTCTCGTACCTGCTCTGGGGCTCGATGCCGGACGACGAGCTCTTCACTGCGGTCGAAGCCGGCAAGCTCACCGTGCCGGCCGACATCGAAGCGCAGGCGCGGCGCATGCTGGACGACCCCCGGGCGCACGACGCCGTGGCGAACTTTCACGAGCAGTGGCTCGACTACGACCGCATCGCCAACGTGGGCAAGGACGCCGCCACGTTTCCCGAGTGGTCCAGCGCGATCGGCGCGCTCATGCGCGAAGAGACGCGCGCGTTCCTCGACGAGGCGGTGTTCGGAGCCAGCGGCGGCCTCCGCTACCTGCTGACGTCGCCGAGCACCTTTCTGAACGCCGAGCTCGCTGCCTTTTACGGTGTGACCGGCCCCACGGGCACCAGCTTCGAGCCGGTCGCGCTCGATCCGACGATGCGCGCCGGAGTGCTGACGCTGGGCACGCTGCTCACGATCAACGCTCACTCCAACCAGACGTCGCCCGTGCACCGCGGCAAGCTCGTGCGCGAGCGCTTCCTGTGCGCCAACATCCCGCCGCCGCCACCGGACGTGATGATCAAGGCGCCCGAGCCGGATCCGAGCTCGACCACGCGCCAGCGCTTCGCGCAGCACTCCGCCGATGCGGCCTGCGCGGGCTGCCACTCGTTGATGGACCCGGTGGGCTTCGGCTTCGAGAACTACGACGGCATGGGCCGCTACCGCAGCACGGAGGCAGGGCTACCCATCGACGCTTCGGGTGAGCTCAGCCTCACGGACATCGACGGGGCGTTCAACGGTGTGGCGGAGCTCGCCGGTAAGCTGGCCCAGAGTCAGCAGGTGCGCGATTGCTACGCCACGCAGTGGTTCCGCTTCGCGTACGGCCGCGGCGAGACGGACGGCGACAGCTGCTCCATCGCGAGCCTGAGCAGCCGTTTCGCGCAGGCGAACGGCAACATCAAGGAGCTCCTCGTCGCGCTCAGCCAGACGGATGCGTTCTTGTATCGCCCCGCAGGAGTGACGCCATGAAACGCCTGACTCGCCGTCATTTCATGACCGGCCTCGGCGGCGTCTCGGTGGCGCTGCCGCTGATGCACAGCCTGGGCGGCGTCTCGCGCGCGCAGACGCCGGCGTTCCCCAAGCGCTTCATCGTCTTCTACACGCCCAACGGCAACATCGAGCTCCCCACGGGGATGGACTTTGCCGGCTCGATCCTGGAGCCGCTGGAGCCGTTCAAGAACAAGATGCTCTTGCTCAGCGGCCTCGACCTGGCGGTGCACGATATCCCGCCGGGCGAGCCCCACCAGCAGGGCATGGCGTTCCTCACCGGGCGTCCACTCAATGCGGGTAACCAGGTCGGCGGCGACGGCACGCTGGCAGGCTGGGGCAGCGGCATCTCGGTCGACCAGGAGATCGCCAACGCCCTCGGCACGGAGACGCCGCACAAGTCACTGCACTTCGGCGTGCAATCCACCTCGTACGGCGGCACGGAGGTGCGCACCGTCATCAGCTACGCCGGTTCCGACCAGCCGATCGCCAACGAGACCAGCCCGTACGCCATGTTCGATCTGGTCTTCTCCAAGCTCGGCGCCGATCCGCTCGGGCTCGAGAAGCTGCGCAGTCGAAGGCATTCGGTGCTGGACGCGGTGGGCAAGCAGTACGCCGCGCTCGCCCCGCGCCTCGGCGGCGAGGACAAGCTCAAGCTCGAGCAACACCTGACAGCCATTCGTGAGGTGGAGACGCGCCTGGACAAACCCGGCGGCGAGCTCGGCGGTTCGTGCCAGCTGCCGGACACGGGCACACCCATCGATCTGAACGCCCCCGAAAACTTCCCCGCCATCGGCAAGCTGCAGATGGACCTCCTGGTCATGGCCATGCGCTGCGACCTGACTCGCGTCGCCACCCTGCAGTGGTCGGCCTCCACGAACAACAAGCCGTATCCCTACCTGATGTACGACGCCGGCGACGGCCCCAAGCCCATCGCCGGCGACGAGCACGTCATGGGCCACCAACCGGACACCGACGTGCACGCCTGGGGCGCGCTGCGCGTGATCCGTCGCTGGTACATGGAACAGTTCGCCTATCTACTCCAGGCCCTCGACTCCACGCCCGAAGGCGACGGCACGATGCTCGACAACACCGTGGTGCTGCTGGGCAGCGAGCTCGCTCGAGGCAACACGCACAGCCACCACGACGCGCCCTTCTTGCTCGCCGGCTCGGGCGGCGGCTACTTCAAGACGGGCCAGCACCTGACCTTCGAAGGCGAGACGCCGCACAACAACCTCCTGGTCTCGCTGCTGAACTCGATGGACGTCGACAGCAATACCTTCGGCATGCCCGAGTTTTGCACCGGCCCGCTCAGTGGATTGACCTGAGCTCGGCCGAGCGTCTCACGGCTTTGCGGCGCCGAGGCCAGTGAGCGACTCGCAAGCCCATTGTACCGCCGGGCAGGAGCGCTCGAAGAGCTGACGCGCCTTGGGCACGTCGCGCGCGACGAAGAGCCCGTGCTGCATCATGTAGCCGAGTCCCCAGCAGGTATATGCCTGGCCGCCGGAGCAGCCGCGCTCGAACAGAGCCACGATGCCGCCGGCCTTCGCGCGCTCGAGGTACGTCGCTGCCCGCGCCGGATCAGGAGTGACGCCGCGTCCGTCGCGATAGCTGACCGCTGCGTTGAAGCACGCCTGCGCGTCACCGGCGTTGCAGGCTGCGACGAACAACGCCGCGCCGCGAGTCCGATCGCGCTGGATGCCGGTGCCCATGTCGAGCACGGCGCCGAGGTTGTTACAGCCGTCCGCGTCGCCGGCCTCGCAGGCGAGAGTGAACAGCTTCGCCGCCTTGTCGGTGTCCTTCTTCACGCTCGAACCGTAGAAGAACATGACGCCAAGACGTGAGCAGGAGAAGGCCAGCCCCGCAGAGCACGCGCGCTCGTGCAAGCCCACCGCCGAGTCGTAGTTGCGCGCCGCCTCGTGCATGCTGGCGAGGATTGCACAGCTTTCGACATCCCCCGCCTCGCACTGCGTCTTGCACTCGTCGGTGCTGGCGCCGCTGCAGCGGTAGGGCGCAGCGCGATCACTCGTGCATTTCCCGCCGCTGGCGACCATTCCGTCGGGACACGCCATCTGGGCTTCGAGCTCCGCTGGCACCGCCGGCGTCGCCGGCTGCGATGCCGCGTCACCGGTCCCCAGCCCCACGAGCTCGAGGCGGATAGCGGCCGAGCAACCTTGCGGCAGCTTATCGTCGCCGCTCTTCACGCCGGAGCAGGCGTTCGGATCGCCGTCACGACGCTCGGCCGACCGCTGCGCCTCGCTGTTGCTGGTCACGCCGGAAGAAAAAATTTCTGCGGCGACTCGCACCCGGCCCTTGGTACCGCTGCTCATGGCGAAGGCGCCGACGAACGCGCCGCGCACGAAATGGGTGGCCCCTGCGCAGTCACCGACGATCTGCGCCTTCGTCGCCGTGGCCACGGTCGTGCGCTGCTTGCCGGCGAACATGACGGCGAGGTCCAGCACCTGCCCGCGCTCGATTTCCGCGCCGAGGTTGGCGACGAGGGCGGCGCCCTGGAGCGGCAGGTTGGCGCGGATCTCGTCCACGTTGCCGAGCCGGATCACCTCGGCGCGCGGGGTGAGGCCGAGAAACCCGTAGCTTCCGGGCGCGTGGCACTCGGACAAGAGCTCGATCTTGCCGCATTCGTAGCGGACGACCGCCACCCCATCGTGCATGGCCGCCTCGAGGTCCATGCGATCCTGGGCCGGCCAGTCGACGACCAGCGGTGTGCCCCGCGAGCCCGGAGCCCGGCAGACCGCGTCCTGCTGCGAATCTCCCATGGCCTGCTTGGCCGTCAGCGCGTCGGGTTGAACTGCCTGTGCGCTCTGTGCCGGACCACAACCGCCGGCCGCCAGACACAGCGCCGCGAGACACGAAACCAGGTACGTCTTCTCCATCGTCGTGCATGCTCGCACGAAAGCCCCCGAGGTCGGAACGACAATAATCCTCGGGAGCTACGCGCCCAATCCCGCCGCGGAATTAGTCGGTCACGAACGGGATCTTGGCGACGGCGAAGCGATCTCCCGAGCGCGCGTCGATGAGCTCCATGCCGAGCGTCACGCCCTTTTCACTCGCGGGCACGTGCTGGAAGTAAACGTAGCCGGACGCGGTGCTGCCAGGCTGGATCACCACTTCATGCAGCGCCCACGTCTGCGCCTCGAGGTTCGGCGAGCTCGATGGCTCTAGCACCACGTGGTTCTCTCCTGCCGCGGTGACCAGCGACATCTTCGAGTAGTGCAGCCTGATTGGACGGGAGCCACGATTGTTGATCACCACGTACACGGGCGTGGTGATCTTCAGCAGATCCTGGTCGCCTTCCCAGTCGTCCCCCTTGGCCAGGATCTGAACGCCCTGGACGCCGGTCCACGCGATATTGCCGTCGAGCTCAGTGGCGTTCGCGGCCGGTTCGAGCTCCGTCTGATGTGAACACCCCACGAGTCCGAGCAGGAGCAAGACGGTCGCGCGTTGCATGATTCACCTTCCCGGCAGAGGTGCAACTCATGTGCCGAGCTCGACCGCGCGTGACGTTCTGCACCACGTCAGAAATCCGGGTTCTGGTTCTCCGGTGGAATTCCGAAGGCGATGTTCAGCGCCGCGTTGGTGTTAGGGACGCCGTCCGGTGCAGCCAGGAAGTCGTAGTGGCCGCCCTCCGTCGAGAAGTACTGGTTGCTCGTGGTCAGATCGGCGCCGCCTTCGTTGAAGAGGACCGGCACGCCGATGTAGCCGGTGCGGTGCATGTTGAACATGATGTCGCCGCACTGTCCGTCGGTGGTTCCCACGAGGCCGTAGAAGCGGTTCATCGGCGTCAGCGATGGCATGTCGAGCCAGGCGGCGACGTCCTCGTCTGGACAGGCAGTGTCGTAGGAGGGAGTGCTCAGCGGAACCGTGCACTCTCCGTCGCCCAGGCCGCAGGTGTTGTCGCGCGGCCCCGAGCGCGAAACGACGCGCCACATGCGCGCACCGAGACGACCAGCGATGGCTGCCGTGGTCGCACCATGGGAGATGCCGGTGATGGCGACGTCCGACCAGCGCACGCTGCCGTCTTGATTCAAGAAGTAGCCCCAATCTTCCTCGGGGAACTGCGCGTGCAAATCGCTGAGCGTCTGCTTCACGCTGGCCTCGGTGTTGGCGAACTCTTCGAGCCGGCAGTTGCCGACCTCCTCGCGACCAGCGCCCAGGTTCGGCGCCGGGCAGCCTCCGCACGGAGCGCCGATCGAGTGGTAACCGCGCTTGGCGGCCCAACGCTGATAGCCGCCAGAGTTGACGCCGATGTCCACCACCAGCTTGCCGAGGGGCTTGGCGCGATTGTCGAGGCCGGCGTTGCCGTGCAGGTGCTCGTCCGGCGCAGCCAGGACCATGAGCTCGCGCCACGGAGGTGTGTCGCCCTCCTCGAGCCCGCCAGTGCCGCCGCCCGCCATTGCTCCCGACGTTCCCGCGCTTCCGCCGCTTCCGGACGTCCCCGCGCTTCCTCCCACCGCGGCACTTCCCGCTGCTGGTGCGCCACTCGTGCCGGCGTCGCCACCTTGCGCCGTGGCGCCGCTGCCGCTGGTTCCGGTCGAGCCGCCTGGACCCATGCCGCCCGCGTTACCGGAGCTGCCGCCCTGGTTGTTCACCGAAGGGGCGCCGTCAGGACTGGCCCCTTCTGAGCAGGCCGAAGCTCCGAGTACGGCCGATACAACAGCAGCCCAAGTTTTCACAGCGGTGAGAGATTTCAGCATAACGGCGCTCCGCGGCTTTTGCCTCGAACGACCCGAGCTCAGTGTCCGTCGCGGGAACCCCATGCGCGCTGCGCACGAATTCGCGTTGAGGCCGGGCCAGCCACGGCGCTAATTCGTTGCCAGTCGCGATGAGCGGGCGCGCTGATTTCAAGGTCAGGACGATGCGGCGCGAAGAGCTCGGGTTCGCCCTCGACCTCGCTGCCCAGGAGGGCTGGAATCCGGGGTTGAACGACGCGGAGTGCTTCTTCTCCGCCGACCCCAGCGGGTTTCTGATCGGCGAGCTCGGCGCCGAGCCGGTCGGGTGCATCTCGGCAGTCTCGTACGCCGGTCGGTACGGGTTCGTGGGCCTCTACATCGTCCGCCCCGAGTTTCGCGGCCAGGGTTACGGAAAGCGCTTGTGGCAGGAGGCCATGGCCCGGCTGCAGGGACACAACGTGGGGCTCGACGGCGTCGTGGCCCAGCAGAAGAACTACGCCCGCTACGGCTTCCGTCTGGCGTACCGCAACGTCCGCTACCGCGGTCGAGCGGAACCGGCAGCGCTCCACCCGTCGGTCCGACGGGCTACCGAAGCGGACTTCGCGGCGATCAGCGCCTGCGATCGCCGGGTCTTCCCCGAGCCGCGCGAAGCGTTCCTGCGCTGCTGGCTGACCCAGGCCATGAGCGGCGCGTACGTGGCCCAGCAGGGCGAAGCCCTGACGGGCTACGCCGTCATCCGGCGCTGTCGCTCGGGCTGGAAGCTCGGCACCCTGGCCGCTGACGACGCCGTCGTCGCCAGGCGCCTGTACGATGCCGCCTGCGCTCACGCCGCTCGGGGCGACGAGCTCTTCGTCGACATCCCGGAAGCGAACCCGAACGCGAAGTCGTTCATGGCAGCGCTCGAGCTCAGCCCCGTCTTCGAGACCGCGCGCATGTACACGGGCGCGGACCC
>DATLIL010000203.1:0-2462 GCA_035539475.1 Polyangiaceae bacterium | reverse complement strand
AGCGCTCGGGTGCCGTGGTAGAGGACGTCGGGAGGCGTCGTCGAGACGTATCCGAGCTCCACCTGCACGGAGTGCCACTGGTTGGCGCGGATCATCGAGCCGTCGGCGCTGAACGCGAAGCGTTGCTTGTCGCTCTCCCGTACGACGACCTCGAGCGCCTCGCGTTCGATCGCTCTGCCGTGCTGGGCGAGCGCGCGCAGCAGCAGGTCGACCGAAACCCAGCCGCCGGCGTCCAGCTTCAGCCCGACGGCCCCGGGATCGTGCCGCAGAACGAGGCTCAAGAACTTCGAGATGCGCTGGTCGGCGCCGGCCATTGGTAGATCCTTCTATCCTTTCCTCGCGTGGGCGAGGGCAAAGAGAGCAAGACCCCCTTTCAAACCGTGCGTGCCGATTTCCGGCACACGGCTTACCGGTGGTCTCTCGTGATGCAGCATTACGCGAAGCCTCCCCAAAAGGGTTGGGCCGGGTAGCGGACGGTACCGCGCAGGCGATGGAGTCCGAGGTTGTGGAAGTAATCGCGGCTCCAGCGTTCCGCTTCGCCCGGCCGGAGGTGACGTCCCTTGCGCTTCACGCGAAGCCCTCGCAGACGTCTCCACACGTACGTATCGAGCTGGTTGAAACGCTTGGCGGCGTTGCCGGTACGGAAGTACTCACCAAAGCCCCGGAGCACCGGGTTCAGGTCTGCGATGACGTCGCGGATGTCCGCGTGGCACCTCGACCTTGGGGTCAGTTCCTTCACGCGCTGCCGGATGCGCTGCATCGAGCTGTGACGGCCAGCGCTGGAGAAAGTAGAGGCGTTCACCCTTCTCCTCCAGCAGCTTGCCGCTCAGGCGCTTGTGCAGGTGGCAGCCGAGAAAGTCGAAGCCCTCCTTGCCATCGTAGAGCTCGACTCGTCTCGTCTTTTCCGGGTGTAGCTCGAGACCGAGACGCCCCAAGATAACTCGGATGCGCTGTTCGGCCTGCTCGCATTCCTTCCTGGTGCGGCACATCACCACGAAGTCGTCCGCGTAGCGCACCAGCGTCCCGAGGGGGGCGCTGTGGCGTGTCCACAGTACATCGAGCACGTGCAGGTAGATGTTGGACAGCAAGGGCGAGATGACTCCCCCTTGCGGCGTGCCGCTGGTCGTGTTGCGCACGACGCCGTCTTCCATCACTCCTGCTTCGAGCCACTGCCTGACCAGCTTCAGCATCCTCCGGTCCGAGATGCGACGAGCGACGAGCTTCATCAGCTTGTCGTGATCGATGCTCCCGAAGTAGTCGCGGATGTCGGCGTCGAGCACGTGGTGGCCGCCTTTCGCCCCCGCTTTGCGCAGGGTTTCCAGCGCCATCGTCGCGCTCCGCCTCGGCCGGAAGCCGTACGAGCACGGAAGAAAATCCGCCTCGAAGATCGGCTCCATCACGAGCTTCGCCGCCATCTGCGCCACACGGTCCCGTACCGTCGGGATGCCTAGTGGCCGTTTCCTTCCATCTGCCTTCGGAATGTACCGCCGTTGGACCACGTTCGGCCGGTACTCGCCTGCTCGCAGCTTGGCGACGAGCTCCTCCAAGAAGCGCTCGACTCCGTACTGCTCGACGACGAGGAGCGACTGGCCGTCGACTCCTGAGGGATCCCCTGGTTTGTTTCTTGCATCAGGCTAACGTCGTGCGGCGGCAGGAATCCATGAGCGTCGCGAGTGGTTCAGGGCGGCATGAAGCAAGCCCACAGCCTGGTCCGCAGCTTGATCGCCGGCAAGCCGAAGAGTCGCCGCAGGACGCTCGGCCTCGAGCATACTCGAGCCTTCGTGGAGAACGTTTTTCGCAAAGGACTGCACGGAGCTCGGGTCATGGCGTTGGGCAGCGCGGTGGCAGGCGCGCTGCGCTCTGCGGGGCTGGCGATTCACGCGATCGGGAGGGGCTACGCCGCGTTGGCCAACGTGGATCCGCGGTATGGCGTGAAACAGGTCGACCGGTTGCTGAGCAGCGAGCTGTCGATGGAGGAGGCGCTTCGCTGCTGGGTGCAGTTCGTCGTAGCAGACTATCCGAGCATCGTCGTAGCGCTGGACTGGACGGACTTCGAGGCCGACGACCACGTGACGCTGTATGCGGCGCTGGTGACAACCAACGGACGAGCCCTGCCGCTGGCTTGGAAGACGGTCAAGAAGAGCGACCTGAAGGGCAAGCAGGGCCGTATCGAGGAAGAGTTGATCAGCTCGCTGCATGAATGGCTGCCAAAGAGCACTGCCGTGACGCTGCTGGCCGATCGTGGGTTTGGCCGCGTCGAGCTGTACCGGCTGCTGGAATCGCTTCACTGGGACTACGTCATTCGCTTCAAGCAGGACGTCCTAGTTGCCGTCGATGACACGCGCCAGAAGGCCGGGGCTTGGGTTCCTCCGAACGGCCGCGTCCGGATGCTGCCGAACGCGATCGTGACGGGGCGAAAGGTGCCGGTGCCTGCCGTGGTGCTGGTGAAAGCGAAGCGAATG
>DATLIL010000202.1:0-2249 GCA_035539475.1 Polyangiaceae bacterium | reverse complement strand
GCTGGTGGCGGGTGTTCGGGTGGAGCCTCGGTGGCAGGCTCCGGCGCTGGCTCGTCACTGAGCGAGGGCGGCGCCGTTTCGGCAGTGAGCTCCGCTGCGCGCGCTGGTTCCGCCGCGACCGGCGGGCGCGTGATCGAGCGGTAGGCGAGCGCGCCGGCCGCTGCCAGCAACAGGGAAAACAGCACGGCGCCGCCCACCCAGCGCCCACGCGGCCTCGGCGCAGGCACGCTGCCGCGGCGGCACAACGCGCACATCCCGTCAGGGCCGCTCGCCAGCCCATGCTTTTCGCAGCGGCGCGCACGGCCCACCACCGAAACCTCCTGACCCATGCGTTCAAGCTAGCACAGTCCCGGTGCGCCGAGCTCGCCGGAACCACCACGGAACGCCGAGCAGTACCCAAGCAAGGGGGGCGCCCGGCGTGGGCCTTTTACCCATCCGGCACGTACAGCCGGCGACCGATTCGTCGTAGGGATCCGCGGGGGAGAGACATTGCTCCACAGGCTCTACCGACGTGAGGTCCTCTCCCTCGTCGGCACTGCCGGGCGAGCCGCGCGTGATGGGCTCGGTGCAGTATTCGGCGACCGCGTCGCACGCCGGCGACGTCGCGTCCGTGCACACGGGCTCGTGCAGGGCGCACCACTCGGGCTCGAGTCCACTCGGCGGCATCAGGCACGAAGTGAGCGCGCCGTCGATCGGGGTGTCGGCGATGTGCGGCGCTTGCAGCGAGCCATGGGGCACGCAGGGCGTCGCAGCGGTCACGACGCCGTCCGCCAGCAGGCTCCGCATCTCGATGTCGGCGCAGTACTCGGATATCGCCGCGGCGAAGCGCACGAGCTCCGACGGCCGCTGGAGCGCCAGGCGCCACGAGCCCCAATGCTGGGAGCCGTCCGCGGCGTGATGCATCACCTGATAGAGCAGCTGCCCGCGCGCACTTTCGTCTGCGGCTGAGCCCGGCGTCAGCTGGAGCGCCGGCAGCGCCTCGACCTGGGATCCGAAGGCGAGCGTGCTGGGGTTACATTCGTCCTGGTTCAAGGCGCAGACATAGAGCGAGCCTCGCGCCACGTCGTAGGTCGTGGTTGCGGCAGCCAGCGTGCCGCTCGCGTCGGGCTCCATCAGGAGTGCAACGAGCGTCAGCGGGTAACTCGCGGGCTCGTCTTGACTGCGCACGCCCACGCTCACCTGATAGCTGCCCGGTGACGGCGGGCTGGCAAAACGCCAGAGCACCAGATGGCGCTGCGCGTCTTCGGACAGGAACACCTGCTCGGGTTTGTCACCCCGAAGCGAGTGCCCCGCCTCGTCGACCACCGTGATGTCGAGCCGCTGCTCGGCAGCCTGGCAAGGCGTGCAGTCGTGCCAGCAGTCGACCTCGAACACGAGCGCGCCATTGACTGGCACCGGCGCGTCCAGGTTGAGCGGGCGCGCCGAGGCTCGCAGCCCGGGCTCGAGCGGCAGACAGGCGTGAGCCGGGCGTGCGGCGCTCGCGAGGGCGAGCATCAGCGCCACTCCGAGTCCCCACTCCCGCCGAGCCATGCTCAGGCCTCTCGCAGCCGCCTGGGAGTTCCCTGAGGGTATTCGTGCGGTAGGCCTTCCAGCTTCACGATCTCGAGGGCCTTCTCGAGCTCGCGGGCGTTTTGCATGCGCTCGGCGCCGCGCTTGCGCAGGCAGGTCATGATCGCGCCGTCGAGCTCGGGCGGGATGGGGAGGTCGGGGCGAACCAGGCGCAGGCCAAGCGGGATCTCGCGCTGGTGAAGGTCGAGCAGCTCGCGGCGGCTGCGGCCGCGAATGGGAAGCTCGCCGGAGAGCGCCTCGTACATGAGGACGCCGAAGCTGTAGAGATCGGTGCGGCCGTCGACTGGCGCGCCGATGCACTGCTCGGGCGACATGTACTCCGGCGTGCCGAGCGTGTAGCCGTCCTGCGTCAGGCTCTCGGCTTCGCTCAGCTTGCTCATGCCGAAGTCGAGCACCTTGACGACCCCGTCGCCGCACAGAAAGATATTCGCCGGTTTCAAGTCGCGATGGACCACGCCCTGCGTGTGCGCGGCGGCGAGCGCGCGGCAGACCTGAATGAACATGGGCACGGCCGCGGCAGGGGCGAGCGGACCGCGGCGGCGCAGGCGCGTGGCCAGGCTCTCGCCGTTCAGCAGTTCCATCACGACGTAAATGGAGCCGTCGGAGAGCTGATCGAGATCGAGCGTGCGCACAACGTTCGGATGCTCGATCGAGACCTGCACTCGCGCTTCACGGCGCAG
>DATLIL010000201.1:0-1522 GCA_035539475.1 Polyangiaceae bacterium | reverse complement strand
GATCAGGCCGACGCGGCCCTCGAACTGACGCAAGCCGCGTTGCTCCACCAGGTCCAAGCCGAGCTTTCCGAAGCTGAAGCCGGCCGGGTAGTTGCCGAAACGATGGCCGAGGAGCATGCCTAAACAGACGTAGGCGAAGCACGATCCGTCGCTGTTCCCATGTTCCAGGCTGAGGTTTGCCATCCGGCAGATGACGAGGCAGAAGAGATTCTCGTCGGTCCACAAGGCCGGCGACAGGACTGCGTTGAGGACGTCCATGGTGCCGCGCAATTCTGGTTCCGTCATCAGCGGCAAATCTACGAGCTCCTCGATCGAGCGACTCCCGATCTGGCGCCAGATACGCTCGTATTCTTGCTGGACCTGCTCCTTCGTCGGTTGCGGGGACCACTGGACACCCGTCTGCCGCAGATAGTCGAGGCATGCCTCGACAGCGCGGTCCCCCCAGCCGAGCGTCGTGAACAGCTCTTCCCTCAGCCTCGTGACGGTGGCCAGGTCCACGAGCCGGCGGGCGCGCTTGGACAGCCCCGAGAGCCGCCCTTCCGCTGCTGCGAAGTCGCCGGTCAGGAATTCGCACTCGGCGCGATGCAACTCGAGCGCGAAGGTGAGTGCGCCGCATCGCTCCCAGCAGTCCTCCGGCAGCAGCGCACGACCGGCACCGAGATAGGTCAGAGCCGAGGCGTAGGCGGTAGCATCCTTGGCGCGCTTGCCCGCGATCAGGTTGAGCTCGGCCAGCTCCTCCCGTTCGTCCGGCGAGCTGATCAGCGCGACACCGCGGTTGAGCTGGTTGACGATCTGGAAGATGACCTCCTCGCGCTCATCCCTTGGCGTGTGCGCCACGAGCAATCTGCCGATTCGCAGGTGCGCGTCGGCGCGCAACGGTTCCGGGATCAGCGAGTACGCAGCTTCCTGGATACGGTCGTGCACAAAACGGTAGCCGCCCTGCAGGCGCTCGATCAGCTCCAGGCGAACCGCCTCCCCCAGGTCCGCGTGGACCCGCTCCTCGGACGTTCCGCGCACGAGCGCGAGCGTCGGAGTGTCGGCGCTGCTGCCGAGGCAGGCGAGCTGCTGCAGCGCCTCCTGCGTCCTCGCCGGCAGGCGGGCCAGCTTCCCCACCATCAGGTCCGCGACGTTGGTCGTGTACCCCTTCGCGTGGATCCGCTGGATGTCCCATGACCAGCGGCCCACTTGATGGTCGAACGCGAGCAGCCCCTCGTCGGCGAGGGCGGAGAGGAACTGGATGACGAAGAAGGGATTGCCGCCTGTCTTCCCGTGCATCAGCTGAGCGAGCGGATCGGCTCGCGCCAGATCGCAGCGGAGCGCATCCGCAACGAGCTGCCGCACGTCTTCAAACGCGAGCGGCGCAAGCGCGATCTCGTGCACGTTCGCTCCCGCGCTCCGGATTGATTCGAGCTTGCGCGTCAGCGGATGCGCCGCCGTGACTTCGTTGTCCCGGTACGCGCCGATCAGCATCAGGTGCGGCACGCCGGGTGGAGTCAGCAGATCTTCGAGGAGATCGAGCGTC
>DATLIL010000200.1:0-15832 GCA_035539475.1 Polyangiaceae bacterium | reverse complement strand
ACACGCAGGTACCCGGCTCTGCTGTCGGTGTTGAAGGGACAAAACAGGAGTTGCGCGCCCTTCTGCGCTGCGATGCGCGCAAGCTCCGGAAACTCGACATCGTAACAAACGCTGATGGCGATGCGGCCGCGGTCGGTGTCGAACACCTCCACGCGCGAGCCGCCTTCCACGCCCCACCACTTGCGCTCCGCCGGCGTGATGTGGATCTTGTACTGCTTGTCGATCGTGCCGTTGCGACGGAACAGGTAGCTGGCGTTGAAGAGCCGCCCGTTCTCGATCACGAACTGGCTGCCGCCGATGATGTTGACGCTGTATTTGATGGCGAGCTCGGTGAAGAACTCGAGGTAGCGCGGGGTGTACTCGCTGAGCTTTCTCGCCGCCTCGCCGGGGCGGTTGGGCGGCATGAGCGAGAGCAGCTGCAGCGTGAAGAGCTCGGGAAAGAGCAAGAAGTCCGCGCGGTAGTCGCCGGCGGCATCGACGAAGAACTCGACCTGGCGCTCGAACTCGGCCATCGATTCGACCCGCCGCATCTCGTACTGCACGGCGGCCACGCGCACGCTCTGCGTCGGCCGGAACTTGCGCTTCTCGTCCGAGGTGTAGCCGAGGTTCACCCACTCCATGTGCGTGGCCCAGCCCGCCGAGTCCTCGTCCGAGGGCAAATAGTCCGGGATCAGGCGCTGCACGGTGAAGCCGTTGGCGAGCTGCGTGGTCAGCACCGGATCGAACAGCTCACGGCGCTGGACCTTGTCCACGTACTCCTGGATCGACATCTCGTGCCGATTCTCCTGGTAGCCGGGAATACGTCCGCCGATCACCATGCGCGCCAGGTTGCGCTCGCGGCACAGCTCCTTGCGCGCATCGTACAGCCGCCGCGCCAGGCGCAACCCGCGGTAGTCCGGGTGCACCATGATCTCGATGCCGTACAGCGTGTCGCCGCGCGGATCGTGGTTGCGGATGTAGCCGTGGTCCGAAATCTTCGACCAGTCGTGCCAGTCGCTGTAAAGGTCGAAGTCGAGGATCAGGCTCGACGACGAGGCCACCAGCGCGTCGTCGACCTCGACGCCGATCTGTCCCTCCGGAAAGATGCGCAGCATGCTCTGGAACTGCTCCAGGCCCCACGGCGACATGCGCGGAAAGCACACCTTCTGCATGGCCACGAGAGCGTCGTAGTCCTCGAGCTTCAGGCGGCGGACGCGTACGCGGCGCTCGAACTCCTTATGGTCGATCATGGCCTCACTACTCTGGCGCTTCGCGGCGCGGCAGTCGAGTCGGATTCAAGCCGGTGCAAGCCAATACAGCGATTGCCGTTGTCATCCTGTCGCCGCACTTCCCAGAACGAGGTCTTTTGCTCGAATTGCCTGACCTCGACGCGGCTCCCATCGAGTTCGCTCACGACGATCCTTCCGATGCCCGCTTGCCTTTTGTTTCAAGCGCGGGCGAGAAACGCGTGTCGTCTGTCGCCTGCGAAGGAAGAAATCAGCGTGCTAGAAGGAAGGGATGAAACAATGGGCATGGGATCTGAAGGGTGCGTCGGACGATGAGCTGCTGCGTGGCCTGCACTCCGTCAGAAATGCAGAGCGCGGCGCGGTGGCCCTCGTGGTCGCTCACTTGGCCGAGGTCGAGGAGCGACGGCTGCACCTGCGCACCGGAAGCCCGTCGATGTTCACTATCGGAGTCTTGCGAGACTTCATCTCCGCAAGCTCCCAAGGCTCTCACGATCGTGGACGTTGCCTGGGCAAAGCGCGCGAGGCTGCCTTAACCGTTCCGTGTGAGCGCGCTATGCGGCGATCCTGCGGCGCCCGACGATGCCGAAGCCTTGAACGGCAGCGGAGTCAGCTGGGAAGACCAGAAACCGACGTTCACTCAGAGTGGGTCGAGCGCGCGCGAGCTCGAGGTGATAACACTCCAGGTTGATCGCGGAGTCGAGCTCGCCGAGCTCACGGGTCGTGAAGACGGCGTGGAAACCGTCGAGCGGATGCTCGGGCTGGCGAACGAGGCCGACGCCGCCGCGCAGCTCACCCGAACACTTCCAGAAGCCGAGGACGCGCATGGAAAACGACGCCAGGGCGGGCATCCACCCGGAGACAGGGGTGACGTAGAGGAGCTCTCCGGCGAGTGAGCTCACGAATTGGGGACGTCCCATTGCTTGCGAACGCTGGGCGATGGCTGGTTATTCCTCGACTTCAGCTTCCGCCGGTTCCGCCTGCACCACCACTGCTGCTCGCGCCGCCCGCGCCGGGGATCACCGGATCTGCTTCGGCGAAACATTCCCCGATCGGGCCGTCGACGTAGTCGACGCACTGAGGCGCGGAGTAGTAGACGCAGAGGCCGAACGCCTGGAGCTCGCCGGCGCACTGCTGGTTGCAGGCATCGCCGCCGCCACCGCAGTCTTCCAGACAGCAGAGGAAGTGGGCCGTCTCGTCGTGGCAGCCGCCCTGGTCGGCACAGGCCAGGAGCTGCGCCAGCGTGCAGTTCGGGCAGTCGACGGGGAAACCGAGGACGGAGCCGGCGGGCGTTCCGTCTGCGGCGAGGCAGGCGTCGCGGCAGGCGTCGGCGCCGTAGTCGGGGTTGTCGACGGCGCACTGGATCACGCAGTCCCGCGTCGACGCCTTGCAGCGCGGCATCACGTCCGCGGGCAGGAACTGGCGCTCCATGGCGCAGGTGCCCATCGGCACGGGCAGATCGTCGGGCATTCCGGCCGGTTTCGGCGGGTCGAAGCCTTCGTTCGCTGCTGGCATGCCGCAGTCGATCCACTTGCCGAAGAGGTCGCGTTCTTCGCGGCTGGGGCCACCGAGGGGCGGCATGATCTCGAACTCGACGACGTTGACGCGGATGTTCGGGGCCCACTGGCGCAGGCCTTCGAGCGTGTCGAAGTCGACGCCGTCGGGGGCTTTCTTGCGCTCGCTCTCGCCGACCAGGGCAGAGCTATGGCAGCCGACACACCAGTTCAGCACGAACGGCCCGGCGAAGTCCTCGTAGCCGACCTCGCAGCTCAGCGTCTCGCTGGTGTTGCCGCTCGGGCTGTCGTCGTCACTGTCGCACGCGACGGCGGTGGCCGCCGCGAACGAGAGCAGGGCGAGGGGGAGCCAGGCGTTACGCGACCAGGGCATTGAGAGGTTCCACTCCTGCGAAGTGCTGTGCCGGATCGACGCCCACGAGCGAGAGCAGACCGCCCGCCAGGTTCGCCGTCTGTAGCTGCGTGCCGCCTTCTTCGACCGCACCCGTCGCCAGGTTCACGCCGAGCGCGTTCTGCGCGCCGTCCGAGGCGCCGATCGTCTTTCCGCCGGCCACGCCTGCGCCGAACACCAGGCAGCTCGTCACCGGCCAGTGATCCTTGCCCATGGCCGAATTGAGCTTCGGGGTCCGGCCCATCTCGGAGAGCACGACCACGGCCGTGCGCTCGAGCAGCGCGTTTTCGTCCAGGCTGTCGGCCAGGTGCACGAGCGCGGCGTAGAGCGCCTCGTGCATCGGGCCCTGCTGCGCGTTGTTTTGATGGGTGTCCCAGTTGGGCAGCTCGAGCATCGCCACCTGGCACAGGTCGCCTTGCAGGGCGCTGACGGCCACGTCGACCTGCACCATCAGGTCCGGCGTGTAGCCGCGGGCACCGAAGCCGCCGCGCTCCTTGGCGAAGCGCCTGAGTAGGTCCGAGCGATCGAGCGACTGCGTGAAGGAATCGATCTGCCGCGCCGTCGAGGCGTGCATGCCCCGCAGCGCTTGCTCGCGGGCGGCCGCAGCGTCGAGGTACTGCCGCACCAGCGTGTCGTCGGCGTCGCTCGGGGCCAGCGCCGCGGCGGGCAGGAAGGGATCGGCGGCGCTTGGCAGCAGCAGCGAGCTCAGCTGATTGGTGGTGCCGGCGCGGCTGGTGATCGAGGCCAGGGGCCCGCTCATCGCGCTCATGCCCAGCACCAGGTACGGCACCGGCAGCTCGCGGCCAGTGTCGAAGGCGGCGAGCGCGCCGAAGTCGGCGTTCTGATCGTTTGCCGTGCCTGTCAGGATGCGCTTCATGCAGTCGGCGTGGACGAACGAGCGCACCTGCACGCCGTTGACGACCGCCGTGCGCTCGCCGTAGCGCGTGAAGAAATCGCTCACGCTCGGGCGCGCCGCGTCGGTGAGCACGGGGATACCGGAGAACTCCTGCACGGTGCCGGCGGGTGCATCCACCACGCTGCTGCCGGGCTTGGGATCGAGCGCGTAGGTGGGATCCCAGCCGCCGCTGGCGAGCACGATCAGGAGCTTGCGAGATGCGGCCTGGGCGCGGGCAGAGCCGCCCATCGCGGCGGCGCCTGCCAGCGCCGCGGAACCTGTGATCAGAGATCGTCGTGTGAGGCTCATGGTTTCCTCAATAAAAAGCCATCCGCGGGTGCTGAAGCATGGCGAACAGGACGAGCTTCCAGGCGCGCGAAGCGTCGCCGGACTCGTCCAGGGCACCCTGGAACAGGGCGTAGGCGTCGTTCACCTCGGGTGAGTCCTCGCTCACGAGCTGGCCGAGCACGGCGAGGTGGAGCTCGGCGAGCGCGCCGCGCACGCCGGTTTCGTCCGTGCTCTCGAGGTCGCTGAACAGCTTGGCCGAGTCGGGGAACTGACGGTCGGCCTCGACCACGTAGTCCGCCGCGCGTGCTCCGAGGTCTCGCAGCACAGCGCTGGCCGACGCCGTCATCGTGTGTGACGGCAGCGAGACGTTGATCGAGTCGATGCCGCCGGCGAGGACTTCGAACCCGAACAGGCTGTCTGTCATCAGGTCGATGTAGCCGAGGTTGCCGTAGCCGAGGTCGAAGGTGAGCTCGGAGCCCCAGCGGAAGCCGGTGAGCTCGGCAATCGTGCGCGCGAGCTGCCAGGGCCTGGTCTTGAGCATCGTCGGCGGCTCGCCTTCGGCGTCGTCGCGCAGGCGGTGTGAGGTGAGGAAGCTCGGATCGAGCACGATCGCCTTGACCAGCTCCTTGGCGCTCATGTTCTTGCTGAGCACCCGTCCGAGCTCGGCCTCACGCGCGTGTGGCACGTCCTTCAGCGAGACCTGATGGAAATAGGAGTAGAAACGGCGGGTCTGGCACTGCACGAAGCGCGGATCCTCGGCCAGCATCTGGCCCAGATGCGCCACGTCGCCGCCGGGGTAGCCGAAGTACCCGGGCTGCTTGACCGTGAACAGCGGGTGCAGCTCCGGAACGTAGCCCTCGAACGGGTAAGTCTCGAGGAAGCTCGGCACGAACAGCGGGAAGAAAGAGCCGAAGAAGCCCGCCAGCGGATCGAGCGTCTGGTGGCAGCTCACGCAGGTCGGGTTGTTCTCGATCGCGTTCGCCACCTGCACCGGATCGGCCAGATCGATGGTCACGTCGATCTCGACCTGGCGCTCGGTGTAGTCGTGGCAGAGCAGCGCGCGCGCGATGGCGTTGGCGCGGCCGCGGTTCTTGTTCGAAAACGTGCTCGAGTGACGGGTGTAGAGCCACGACTCCGAGAGCAGGCCGGCCTGCGGGCGACCGTCCTCGTAGCGCGTGACTTCCCAGCTCTCGCCCGTGCCGTCGTAGGGCAGGCCCCAAACAGTCGCAACGTTGCCATCGGCCATCACGTAGTCGGCTGTCACGATCTCTGTCAGCGGCCGATCGTTTCGGACCACGTGCTCGACCAGCCTGAGCGGCGCCTCGGTGACCGAGACGTTGATCGCCTGCACGCTCTTGCCGGCGAGCTCGCCGCGCGCCGCGAAGCCGGCGGGAAAGATCGCCGCCGGCACGCGCACCTTCAGCGCCTCGTTGTAGAGGTCGCGGATGGTCTCGCCGAAGGCGCTGCTCTCCAGGTAGTCGTCGGTGAGCGCCGAGAGCGCGCCCGGATCGGCTGCCACGGTGCGTAGCTCGTCGGGGCTCGGGCGCATGCCGCGGATGGCCATCGACACGCGCACGAGCTGGTCCGTCGGTGAGAGCGGCACGAGCGTCGGATCGACCTCGACCTGCGCTTCGGGCGACTCTTCGGCGTCCGAGCCGCAGGCGGCCGCCACGGCAGCGCCGGTCAGGATCGACAGCAGGGCTAGCTCTCGTCTCATCGTTCCCTCATTCGCAGCTATTGGCGGAAGCGCATTCGCCGTCCACGCAGTGCTCGCTGTAACAGACCGCGTCGACCATGCAGCCGCCGCCGAGCTCGGTCAGCGCCTTGCAGGTGCCACCGTTGCAACGCAGGTTCGGAGCGCACACATTGCTCTCCAGCCCACCGCAAGGGTCACCGGCGCCGGGCCGTGGCTCGCAGGTGCCGTCGATCATGCCCAGCGCGATCATGGCGGGCGGGACGTTGCAGTACTCGTCGTCGGGACACTGGTCGGGGAAGGCGGGGCGACACGTGTCTCCCGAGCCCACCTTCTGGGCACAGCTCCACTCGAGCGGATCCGCGATGGCCTCGATCTGACAGGTCAAGCCGCTCTGACAGAGCACGCCGTTGTCTGGATCGCAGGTGTCGCCGTCGCCCGCCGAGAACACCTCGTCGTAGGCGCGGCAATTGCCCGGTTGATTCATGTCCTCGTCGGCGCCCGCGCACATGTAGCCGAGCGCGCAGTCGGCGTTGCCGCCCTGGCACACATCGCCGGGACCAGCCGGCTCTTCGCAGATCTGGTCGGCGTCCGAGCAGACCAGGCCCGAAGCGCAGTCGTCATCTTCGTTGCATTCGTCACCCTCGGCGGCGAGCTCGCGGCAGGTGCCGGGGCAGGTGGCACCGAAGTCGCAGAAGGCGCCACCGGCGCACTCCTCGTCGAGCGAGCAACTTTCTCCGAGCGCCACCGTGCCAGTGAACACGGCCTCGCACGGACCGCTGCCTCGCTGCTGAAGCTCGGCGCATTGGCGGCTGCGCAGGTCTGCGGCACAAGCGGCAACCTGATCGCCGTGATACGCGACGCGGCCGTCGTCGATCGCCTGCTGAAAGTCCGGCAACTGCTCGTCGACGCGCTTGCCGAAGTTGGTGACGCAGTCTTCGCCGGCCAGGAAGACCTCGAACAGCGGCCCGAGGCAGTTCGTGTACGCCTCGCATGCCGCCCCGGCGTAGGTCGCCGGCAGGTCCTCGAGCGGTACGCTCGCGGCACTGTCATCGTCGTCGTCGTCGCCCCCGCAGGCGGCGACCAGTGTCAGGGGAAGCAAGGCAATCAGAACACGGTAGAACTTCATCTCTGCTCCTTGGGGCGCAGGCCCGACCCGATAGCAAGCGCCATGCCTCCCACCTCTTCGGGTCCGCATTATCGCCGAAAGCGCGCGTAGGGGCAGCGTTTGCAGCCACTGGGTTCACGCGCTGCCCGTGAGCAGCGGTTCACGACCGCGGGGCCGCTGTAGCCGTATGTGCGCTCAGGGCGCGAGCTCGCTGGCCAGCAGGTACTTGAGCCTGCCGACGATGACGTCCAGCGCTTCGGCGTTTTCCCCACCTTCGGGCACGATCAGGTGCGCGTGCTGCTTGCTGGGCGCCACGTGCTGCAGGTGCATGGGGCGAACACTGCCGTAATACTGCTGCTCGATCGACGCGATGTCGCGGCCGCGGTCGACCAGATCGCGCGCGATGCGGCGCATCAGCCGGATATCGTCGTCGGTGTCGACGAAGATGCGCAGGTCGAAGAGGCGCCGCAGCTCCGGCACCGCGAACAGGAGGATGCCCTCGACGACCACGATACGCCGCGGCTCGATCCGGCGTACCCGCGCGCTGCGGGTGTGCGTCGCAAACTCGTACTGCGGCGCGTCCACGGCCTGGCCTCGCTTGAGCTCGCTGAGCTGCTCGGCCAGAAGCTGATTTTCGAGAGCGTCGGGCTCGTCGTAGTTGACGGCTTCGCGCTCCTCGGGCGACAGGCCGGAGCGGTCTCGGTAGTACCAATCGTGCTCGACGATCACGACGTCGGCGGGCAACTCCTCCGCCAGCCGCCGCGCCAGCGTCGTCTTTCCGCTACCGGTGCCGCCGGCAACGCCGATGATGAGGGTCTTGCGCACGTGAGCTCGACGCACCATTTTTATCCGTCGGGGTCCCATGGCCAAGACCAAACGCACACGAACCGACCGGCGCGAAGCCGAACGCGAGCACGAAAAGCTCGTCGTCCAGCGCGAGAAGCTCTTCGCGCTGGAGGCCGGTGGCTCAGCCGGTCACCAGCGGGAGGTCGTTTCGGCGTCCCTGGTCGAGCCGGAGGCCCGCTCGCTGCGCTGCCCCCGCTGCGAGGGGGATCTTCACGTTCTCGAGCACCTGGCGCACACCGTGGACGGAACGCGGCTACGTGAGGCCCGCCTCGAATGCCGGCAGTGTGGCTCCCGGCGCTCCCGCTGGTTCACGATCGTCAGTCGCGATGCGAACTGAGAACCTGAGTGTTCTCGGTAAGTTACGCGGCCCGTGTCACACTTGATTCCGGCTCGCCGATGAACGACTGAAGAAATGATGGCGACTCGCGTTCCCGAAGCTGGCCAACGAGCCGAGTGGCTCGCCGACGTGGAGCTCCGCGACGGTCTCGAGCGCTACGTTCGCCGGCGACTCTCGGGCGAGGACGCCGGCGACGTCGTGCAGGCGACCATCGCCGACGCGCTGGCGAGCGACGGTGCGCCGGCCGATCGCGAGGGCTTTCGCCGCTTCGTCTACGTCATCGCGCGCAACAAGGTCGCCGATCACTACCGCCGCCACTCGCGCGAGACGGCCGACGACCACGTCATCGACCACGCGCCGGGCAGCCACGACCCGGTCAGCGCCAAGGATCTCTTGCGCTGGGCCGAAGACTCGCTGCCGAGCTCCGAGGACAAGAACACCCTCGAGTGGATGCTGCGTGAAGCCGACGGCGACAAGCTCGAGCACATCGCGGAAGAAGCGAACGTCCCGGCGCCGCGCGTGCGTCAGCGCGTGTCGCGGCTGCGCAAGTACCTGCGCGCGCAGTGGGCGGCCCAGCTTGCGGCCGCGGGCGTGGCCGGGCTCGTCATCGTCTTCGGCGTGCTCTGGTACCAGGAGCAACGCACGATCGAACAGATCACGGCCGAGAAGGAGAAGGCGCTCGAAGAAGGCCGCAGGCTGCGCCGCCTGGCGCTCGACGACTGCCGGACGCAGAAGTACCAGAGGTGCCTGGACGGCCTCGAGCACGCACGGAAGCTCGATCCCAGCGGTGACGCGAGCGACGCCGTGCGAGAGGCGCGCAGCGCCGCTGGCAAGGCGCTGGCGCCGCCGCCACCGCTACCGCAGCGTGAGCCGGCGCCGGCTCCCACGCCGCCGCCCAGCAGCAGCGCACCGGAGCTCGGGCTCAAGGGGCTGCCGCGGCTGACGCCGACGGCGATGCCGACCGAGAGCAACCCCGTGCCCGCCAAGAACTCGGAGCCGACGCAGCAGAAGGTCGCGCCCAAGCCGCAGCCGAAGAAGGCCTCCAAGACCAGCGACTTCGATTTCTCCGACGCGAAGTGAGTGAAGACCCCGCCCGTCAGCGGGGTTTTCTTTTGTGTCGTTTGATAACTCCTAGGAGTTATCGTTTGTTTTGGTTCGTCACGATCGCCGCTCCTCGCGCGATGAACAGCTGAAGCGCGCGTCGTCGTCACTCGCCGAGAGCTGACGACGCGCTGCTCGTAACAGAGGAGTCCGTCATGACGGGTGTCACTGCCCGCCTGCGCTGGCTGCAGGCGATCGTGTGTCTATTGATCAGCGTGTTCACGTTTTCTGCCGCCGCGCAGACGGCGCAGGTGGAGGTCTTCGAGCAGAGCAAGGACGAGCCGGGCATCCTGGCTTACCCACCGGCGGATCGTTCGGCGCCGCGACCAGTCACGGTCATGCTGCACGGCATGTGTAGCGAGCCGGAGCGCGCCTGCCGGCACTTCGCCTCTACGATCACCAGGGACGGCTGGCTGTTGTGCCCGCGCGCCAAGCAGCGCTGCGACGGCGGCGGCTCGACCTGGCCGGCGCGCGGCTTCGACCGGCAGATCGAGGCGGGCATCGAGCGTGTCAGAGCCAGCCACCCCGGTGAGCTCGACGACGAGCACGGACGCACGCTGATCGGCTTCTCGCTCGGTGCCTTTCGCGCTCTCGACATGGCGCACGCGGGAGATGGCCGTTACCCGCGCGTCATCCTGATCGGTGCCAAAATCTATCCCGACGCCCAGCGGCTGCGCGCGGCAGGGGTCGAGCGCTTGCTGCTGGCGGCCGGCGACTGGGACATGATGCGAGGCCACATGGAAGACCGGTCGCGGGCCCTCATCCGTCGCGGGTTCACCGCCGCGTTCCAGAGCTACGGTGCCGTCGGCCACGCCTTCCCTGCGAATTTTGCGGAGCTCTTGCAGCGCAGCCTGGCGTGGACGCGCGGCGAAAAAAACGCTCTGGCAGCCGGTACTTAATGAAGCGGGACAGCCGGCCTGGCGCGCCCGCTCGGAGTTTGCAGCACCAACTGATTGAAGGCCACTCGGAGCAACACACACGCGACCACACGTTTGTGTTGCTTCGAGCACTGTTGCTTGAAGCCGAACGCGTTGGTGTGTGACGATCATGAGTTAGTGGAACGTCTAACTGCCGATCGCCTCGAGCACGCGGGAAGTTGTTGCTCCGCGTGCTCGTAGGTCGAGAAGCCAAGTTAGGACCTTTCCACTTTTGCCAACAACTCAGGGGTCTTCATGAGAAAATCGATGAGAACGATCACGAAAGCGGTTCTGTTCGGCGCTACGCTCTGTGGTGCAGCCTTCGTCGCTCCCGACGCCAAGGCAGAAGCTCAGACGCACGACGGGTTCTACCTGCAGCTCAACGCAGGTCTCGGTTACCTGAGCAGCAGCGCCGAGTTCCCGGCGCCTCTCAGCGGCGAGATCACCTACTCCGGTGTGACCATCCCGTCCTCGCTGCTGATCGGTGGAACGGTCGGTCCGGTCGTGATCGGCGGCGGATTCTTCGGCGACTACGCCCCGTCGCCGTCGGTCGAAATGGGCGGTGAGTCCGCCGACCTCGAAGACGTGACCCTGACGCTGATCGGCATCGGCATGTTCGCCGACATCTATCCCAACCCGAAGGAAGGCTTGCACTTCCAGCCTTTCGTCGGCTTCGGCGCCCTCGAAGCCTCGTATCAGGGCAACGCCGGCGGCAGCGATCCCACCGGTTTGATCCTGGCGCTCGGTGTCGGCTACGACTTCTGGGTCGGCAACGAGTGGAGCATCGGTCCGATGTTCCGCTTCGACTACGCCCCGCTGGCGCTCGATGACGTCAACTACAACACCATCGCGCCGTCGCTGCTCTGCACCTTCACCTACCACTGAGCGCGGGCGGTCAGGCTCGGCCAGCAGTCCCCTGTAAGGTGGAGCTGCCAGCGCCGTTTGATGGCTCGTGGGAGTACTGCCGATGAAAACCCTGGCCGAGCCTGCACCGCGAACGTTTCTCCTAGTTTTGCTCATGGCCGCGCAGGCCTGTGGCGGCGCCGCGGCCATGAAGAGCGCCGACACCGCCCCGGGCGCGCCCATGACCAGCCCCGCCGTCGCAGCGGAGGCCGCGCCCCCCGCCGACGTTCAAGCCTCGGGCATGGCCGTCGCCGCGCAGGATGCCCCTGCGCCCGCGCCGCCGCCGCCCGCTCAAGGCCAGCCGGGCTCGGCACCTGGGCCCACTGCGCCGGCCGAGCCGGCCACGGCCGACGACCGCAAAGTGCTGGCCGAGGCGCGCAAGATGGTCGACATCGAGGCGCGCCTGTCGATCGAGGTGAAGGAGGTCCAGCGGGCCGCCGGCGAGCTGCGCGCGCTCGTCGCGAAGAGCGGCGGGCAGATGATCAGCGACACCGTGACGGCGAACGAGGGCAGCGCACGCGCCGATCTGGCCCTGCGCGTGCCGGCCGAGGGTGCCAACGACTTCTTCGCTGCCGTCGAGCGCATCGGCATCGTGCGCAACCGGCAGGTGACGACCAAGGATATCGGCAAGGAGTTCTACGACGCCACCATCCGCCTGGCTAACCTCGAGGTCGTGCGCAAGCGCTACGAAGAGATCCTGACGCAGGCCAAGACGATCGAGGAGATCCTGCGCCTCGAGGGCGAGCTCAGCCGGATCCGCCAGCAGATCGAGCAGCTCAAGGGCGAGATCCGCTGGATGCGCGATCGCGCGGCGCGCGCCACCATCTACGTCTCGCTCTACACCGAGAGCACCGCGCCGCCGCAGGTGATCCTGGAGCCGGAGGCCAAGCTCTACCCCGGCGTTCGCTTCAGTTACCTGCACGACTTCCGCGGCGATGACGGCGACGAAGGTTACCTCGGCGCCGGCATCAGCCTCGGCGCGACGCCCCAGGTCTCGCTCGAGCTCCAGGGCTTTCGCGAGGTGGGCTCGGACACGGCGGGCCTCGACGGCTTCTTCGTCACGTTGAACGGCCGGATCTATTCCGAGTTCCTCGGCGACGGGCACCGTGAGTTCTTGAACCCCTACATCGGCCTGCGCGGCGGCTACGCGCGCTTCCTGGGCAAGAACGAGGCGCTGCTGGGTGGCCTGCTCGGCCTCGAGCTGGTCAAGGGCGAGTGGTACATCATCGACGCGGAGGTGCGCGCCTCGGCGCTGTTCGGTAGCGACGCCGGCGGCCACGTCGGCGTGGAGCCCTCGCTCGGCGCCAGCATCGCCTTCTGACTCAGCTTTCGGGCGAGTCGGTGTAGCGGATATGGGCGCCGGTCGCCTCGAAGACGCGATCGCAGAAGGCGAGCGTCATCTCGCGCTCGAGCTTCTCGCGCTCGGGGAAGAGAGACCACGCGTCCTTGCGCTCGCCAGCGGGTGCAGGCGCTGCCCCGAGCGCACGCACGAGCTCGAAGCGCTCGCGCGGCGCTGGATGGCTATCGTACGGCGAGGCCGCGCGCTCGAGCGCTTCCGTGAACGCCTCTTCGATCGTCTCGGCGCTGGCGCCCGCTGCGGGAGCGTAGGTGTAGAGGTTGGCGAGAGCGCGCTTGCCGTTGGCGAGATCCTTGACGGTGCCCTCGGCGTGAAGGTCGAACTCGACGGTGCGGCGGATCACGTGGGTGAGGCCGGACACCATGTTCTCGGCGCCGTAGCAGTACGCCGCCCAGCGATCGGCCAGGACTTCCTGCAAGCGCGAGGCGCCGTGTGAGATGCGCAAGAACAGACGATGGAAGCCCAGCATGAACAGCCAGGCCGGGTTCAAGTTGCTGGCAGCGCCGCCCGCGGCCAGGCCGAAGATCGTGATCATGAGCGAGCGCCGCACGGCCAGCGAGAGGCCGCCGCCGGCGGTGTCGCGGTTGGAGAAGTGGCCGTATTCGTGGGCCAGGATCGCTCTGAGCTCGTCCAGCGACATGCCCTCCAGCACCGCGAGTCCGAGGATCAGGCAGCGCTCACTCTTGCCGCGCAGCTGGCTCAGCATTCCGCCTCGCTCGAACACGGCGATGCTGGTGTCCGGAGTCAGAAAGACGGAGTCGACCGGGCGAGTGCCGACCTTGGCGGCGACCTCGTTCGAGAGCTCGTTCAGCGCGGGATACGCGGCCAGGTCCAGCTTGACGCCTGGGTCCTCGTCTTTCACTCGCACGAACAGGCTCTTGCCGATGGCGATGACGGTCATCAGCACGAAGAAGCCGACGATGATGAAGAGCTTGGGCGCGATGTAGCCGGTCGCCAGCACGCCGCCGATCACCGCGGCTCCCGACGCCAGCACGACCCCCACCACGATCGGGATCGACAGGTAATAGTAGATGCAGGAGCAGGCGAGCACCGCGCGGTACACGGCGCGAAGCCTCCCGCTCATGCCCGTGGCTCGCCCCGAGCGTTCGTTGGGCGGCTGCTTGGCAGCGCGCAGCGCCATGTGGCTCAGTGTGATGCCGGCGAGCAGCAAGAGTACCAGCCCGGACAGCCACGCGCCGAGCACCCACGCCGCTCCGCGCAGCCAGCCGTGATAGAACGGGCGGTTCTCGTCGATGCCCTCGCGAAGCTGCGCCAGCATCTTCGGATCGAGCCCGAGCTCGGCGCCCCGATCAGCCGCTGCTTCGGCGGCATCGTAGTCGCCGTTCATCAGGTGACCGATGCCCGCGAACCAGTGCGTCTGTGGGCTGAGGGGCGCCAGAGCCTCGAGCTTGGAGCTGCAGTGGCGGAGGCGTCCGACGTCGCTGCTCCGTGCGCCCAGCATGCAGTCCACGCTGTGGGTCTGCGGCTCTTCGGGCGTCAGGGTGACGGCTTCATCCATCAGCTCTCTGGCGCGTTGCGCCTGATCCGTACTGACGTCGTCACCGCTGATTTCGGTCATGGTCTGGAGCAGCAAGAGGCTCGAGACCATTTCGTTCGAGGCGTGTTCGCGCACGAACTGGAGGCAGCGTGCGCCCGTCTGCAGCGCGCCCTGACGTGCCATGACCTCGCACAGCGCGTACTGGGCGTAGACGTCGTCGGGCGTGAGCGCTTCAGCGCGCTCGGCGGTGGCTCGCGCCTCCTGCATGTCCGCGAGGCTGTGCGGCGGCACGGCAAGGGCGCGCGCCAGCGCCTGCAGGTTGTCGGACGCTCCGTCGGTTGCGGCCTTTCGGCAGAGCCGGAGCGCCTCGTCGCGGTGCCCGAGGCGCAGCTCGGCGGCGCAGGCGCGGCGCAGCGCGGGCGTGAACGCCGGGACCTGCTCCGCGAGTCGCCGGTAGCCATCCGCTGCCTGCTGCCATTGCTCGGCTCTCAGCGCCGCGGTGGCCGCCGTGAGCTCTGGTACGGCGTCGGGCGCAAGCTCACGAAGCCGGGCCTCCAGGTCAGCGTCGTTCTTGTTGCGCATCTGCGCGTCACTCGGTCGCGCCGCCGCTCCGAACGGCATCACCATCAGCCCTACGAGAATCAACACCCAGGTCCCACGCATCGTCCACCTCGTCTCAACCGAAGCCATGAAGATACCGCTGTCCGATCCGGCCTGGAAGCGGGAGCCTCGTTTCCGGCGGGGTTTCGCGGGCTTTCGGTGCTCGACGGGGCCGGCGTTCCGTGCGTAGGCTCGCCGCGTGCTTCGTTTCTTGTCTTCCGCCGCCTGTAGCGCGGCGGCTTTCCTCGTCGTAGCGAGCGCGCGCGCCGAGGAGCTCTCACCCACCGCCGAGGCGCTCCTGGTCGACGTCGAGCGCATCGTCGACGCCGAAGAGTCGAGCGGCTGGTTCCTGGACGAGCAGGCGCAAGAGTCCATCCACGGCACCGTGCTCGCCTCCGTTTGCCGCGTGCCGAGCCAGACGCGAAAGCAGGCGCTCGGCGAGCTCGAACGCAGGCACCGAGAGCTGGGCGATGCACGTCAGCTTTTCGAGAACGCCGGACGCGTCATGACCAGCGAGGTGGAGGCGGCGCTGTTCGTCGAGCGCCAGCTCACCGCGCTGACCTTTGCGGTCGAGCGCGCCGACACCGACTGTCCCTTCTGGGTCGAGGTCGATCCTGATTTCCAGGGGCGTCACACCGATCTCGATCGTTTCACGCTCAGCCTGGAGTCCGGTGGCAGCGCGCAGCTGCGTGAGACCGAGGGCAGCTGGACGCTCGGCGGCGGAGGGTTGATGCGGATCCTCGCCGGCTACGGGCTCAGCCGCCGCGTCACCATGCTCGGCGGCATCGAGTTCGGCGGCGGCGCCATGCTCAAGCCGCACACGGAACCGACGCAGTTCGTGATCAACTACTTTCCGGCGCTGCCGCTGGTGTTCCGGCTACGCAACCTGGCCTGGCACTACGACTTCGAGAGCGCGCCCGTGGCGCTGTTCCAGGCCGACAACGGCGCCTTCAGCTGGGGCGTGCGCGGCGCCTTCGGGCTCGGCGTTTCGGCACTGCGCACGCGTGGCTTCTTGCCCTGGGCCGGCGCGACGATCGCCTACGAGTACTACCTGCCGAGCGGCGGCCGCGATGCGCAGCACTTCATCCGCGGCGGTCTCCGCGTCGGCTTCATGTGGGATCCGTAATCCGCCACGCGGCGGAGCCGCGTGCGGATTACGGA
>DATLIL010000199.1:0-6517 GCA_035539475.1 Polyangiaceae bacterium | reverse complement strand
ACGCTGGGCCTGGCGCTGAGCTACCTGGGTGAGCTCGACGCCGCCGAGCGAGAGCTCGGGCTCGCCACGGCCGGGCTCGTCGCGCATGGCAGTGCACGGGAGAGTTACCGCGCGCTCAACCACGCCGGAATCGTGGCCTTTCGAGCGGGACGTATCGATGACGCCATCACGCGCTACGGCGAGGCGCTCGCGCTGGCAGAGGATGCCGAGCTCAACGATTTCATTCCCGTGGGTCTGCTCAACCTCGGCACTGCAGAGCAGCAAGCGGGCCTATGGGGGAGCGCGCTCCGTCGCTACGAACGAGGCGTGTCGTTCGCGCGCGCCATGGGCCGCGTCGATACGGATCTCACGCTCGAGTACAACCTGGCCAACCTCTACGCGGAGATCGGCGCCTTCGAGCGGGCAGAGGACGTTCTCGCGCGCCTCGAGCCACGCGTCTCCGCGGCCAGGCTCGCGCACCTGGAGCTCGGCATCAGGCTGGTATCGAGCGAGATCTCGCTGCTCCTGGGACAGCCAGCGCGCGCCGAGGCAGCGCTGCTCGCCGCGGGTGGTCACGGGCGCGAGCTGTTCGAGGTGGGCTTGCGACGTGTCGACGCGTTGCTTGCCAGTCACGATCACGCGGCCGCCGAAGTGCTCCTCGACCAGCTCGCCCGCGATTTCTCGGCCGAGGTGGTGGGTGAGCTCGCCCTGGGTCTCGAGCTCAGCCGTGGTCGGCTCGAAGCGCGCCTCGGGCGACACACGGCGCTCGGTCGCCTCGAGAGCGCGCGTCAGGAGGCCCATCGCGCCGGACTGACGGCGCTCGAAGCCACCGCGCTGACCACGCTCTTCGAGGCGGCAGAAGGTCTCGGCCGTTCCGACGACGCGCGTGCCTACCGCGAGCGCGCGCGGCGTCTCTGGGATCGGGTCGCCGCCGATCTGCCCGCGGCGCTGGGGCAGGCGTTCTGGAGACACCCGAGACGCAGCCGCTTGAACGAGGTCTCCAGCACGAATGTGGCGGTCGTCCGCGGGGACTCTGGCGACGAGAGCAGGGCGTATCGACGGCTGCTCTCGCTCAATCGCCGCTTGGGCTCGCCGCACTCACTCGACAAACTTTTGGAACACGCCGTTCAGGCCGCAGTCGATCTGACCGAGGCCGAGCGCGGCTTCGTGTTGCTCGTGGGATCGGGGGTCACCGTTGCAGCCAGCAGCCAGAGCTACGGCGCCGATCGCGGCCCCAGTACCAGCATCGCCCTGCGCGCGCTCCAGACCGAGGAGCCCGTCCTCACCACCAACGCGCTCGAGGATCCACGCTTCGCGACACAGCGTTCGGTGCACGCGCTCAAGCTCCAGTCGGTGCTGTGCGCGCCAATCCTCTCGCCCGAAGGCCCGCTCGGGGCGCTCTACGTCGACAGCTCCCTGCAGCGTGGGCATTTCTCCGCCGCGAACCGCGAGCTGCTCGTTGCATTCGCCGATCAGCTTGCGATCGCCATCGCCAACGCCAGGCTGCGCGAACAGCTCGAGCATCGGACGCGGGAGCTCGAACGCAAGGTGCTGGAGGTCGAGGCGATCGCCCGCGACCAGACGCGCGAAGTCGAGCGCCTCAGGGCGATCGAACACCGCGAGCAGGACCTCCGCCACGAATATCCGCAGATCGTCGGCCGCGGCCCGGCCATGCGCCGCGTGCTCGAGCGACTGGACCGCGTCACCGACTCGGACGCGAGCGTGCTCGTTCTGGGTGAGAGCGGCACGGGCAAGGAGCTCGTCGCCCGCGCGTTGCACGCGAACGGACCGCGCAAGAGCGCGCCCTTCGTCGGTATCAATTGCGGTGCTCTGCCGGAGAACTTGCTCGAGTCCGAGCTCTTCGGTCACGCGCGCGGCGCCTTCACCGGTGCGCTGCGCGACAAAGTCGGTCTGATGCAGGCCGCGCAGGGCGGCACGCTCTTTCTCGACGAGATCGGCGAGATGCCGCTGTCGCTTCAGGTCAAGCTGCTGCGAGTGTTGCAGGAGCGCGAGGTGCGTCCGCTCGGTGCGCTGCGCGCCGAACCGCTCGACATCCGCCTCGTTGCCGCGACGCACCGCGACCTCAAGCAAGACGTCGAGCGCGGTCGCTTCCGCGAGGATCTCTACTACCGCATCGCCGTGGTCACGGTGGAGCTCCCACCCATGCGCGACCGCCTCGAAGATCTTCCCCTGATCGCGACACAGATCCTCGCTCGCCTGGCGCAAGAGTCCGGTCGCAAGCCGCTCAGCCTGACGCAGGACGCTGTCCGCAAGCTGAGCGCACATCCGCTGCCCGGCAACGTGCGCGAGCTCCAGAACATCCTGACTCGGGCCTTCGTGCTGGCGAGCGGCTCGCGCCTCACGGCGCGTGACCTCGAGCTCGACCAGCCGGCGGAGCGCGCTCGCGCAGGCGCCAAGCCCTCGACCTTTTCACGCGAGGAGTTCCAGGCCCAGGAGCGCATCCGCATGGTCGAGGCCCTGCAACGGACCCGCTGGAACGTCGCTGCGGTCTCGCGCATGCTCGGGCTCTCTCGCGCGACCCTTCACAGGAAGATCAAGCAGTACCGCCTCTCGCGCGACTCAGGTTGAGACCGGAAAAGCGTCGTGTGGGAATGGCCGCCGGTCGCGGCTAGAATGCGCCCCCCATGTCCGCCCCGATGCCCCCCCGAGAGCGCCTTCCAGGGCTCGACGTGCTGCGCGGGCTCGCGGCCGTGGCGGTGATGGCGTTTCACTTCAGCACGCGCTTCGGCGGCATCTTCGGTCATCCCGCGGCCCTCGCTTTCTACGTGCCTTGGGGGCAGCGCGGTGTGGAGGTGTTCTTCGTCATCAGCGGCTTCGCCATCGAGCTATCTCTCGAGTCGACGAGCAGCGCGCGGGAGTTTCTCTGGTCACGTGCGGTGCGGCTGTACCCGACCTTCTGGGCAGCGCTCGCCGTCACGCTCGCGGTAGTCGGCATTTTCGGTCTGCCCGAGCGCGTCATCTCGTTCCAGTCAGCGCTGCTGAACGTCACGATGATCCCGGTGTCGCTCGGCGCCGCCGCCGCCGACGCCGTCTACTGGACCCTCGAGCGGGAGCTCCGCTTCTACGGGCTCGTGCTCCTGCTGCTGGCGCTCGGCCTCCGCCGTTACACCGTGCACGCGCTGCTCGCGACCGTGCTGCTGCAGACGTTCGGCGCAAACGCGACCTGGATCCCGCACTGGCTCTCGGACCTCACGAACTTCGGCTGGGCTCACCTCTTTGCGAGCGGCATGCTCCTCGCCCGAGCCCGTCGTAACGCGAGCCTCCAGATGTACGCGCTGGTCGCGCTCTGCCTCATGGCGAGTCGAGCTCTCGGCTTCACGCAGTTCGCTTACAGCAGCGCTGCGGTGGCGCTGGTTTGGCTGGCGACCCGGGCCTCCGTCCACGGCGCGCTGACGCATGCGCTGGCCTGGCTCGGGCGCATCTCGTACCCGCTCTATCTCGTGCACCAGTACGTCGGCTACGTCGTGATGCGGGCGCTGTACGCGCGAGGAGCAAGTCCTGGCGTCGCCATCGCCTGCGCGAGCGCCGTCGTCCTCGGTCTCGCCCTGGCGCTGCACTTCCTCGTCGAAAGGCGCTCTCTCGACGTCATCCGACGTATGCGCGGCCGAAAACCCCAGCGAGACTCGCTCGAGCGCGCCGGGTTTGACAGCGGGCCGCACCCGCCTGAACAATCCGCCCGCTCACTGCAACGCGCCCGTAGCTCAGCCGGATAGAGCGGTGGATTTCTAATCCACTGGTCAGGGGTTCGAATCCCTTCGGGCGCGCCCTTCCTCGCTCCGCTCGGAAGGTTGCTTCCTTCGGGATTCGGCCTCCGTGCGGATCTGCTGAGCATTTCGATACGGAGCTTGGAGGAGCTTGCAGGCCTCGTATCGCCGGCTCGAATCCCTTCGGGCGCGCCATCCCGGCTGCGCCGGTCTGTCAGCCCCGGCTACTCTTCGGCTGTCAGCCCGCGCTTCGACGCTCGCATCCGCGCACGAATCGTATCGGGGCCCCACCGCTCGCGACCCCAGCAGGCCTCGAGGCGATCACCGACACCGGGACGGTGGCGCGACACCGGCGGCTCACTGGGACCCCGCGCACGCTCCACGGGTGACGGGTGAACGGCGGCCCCAGCGCGGAGCACTCCGCCGTCTAATCCTGTGGCGCGCCCTTGTACTTGGCTGTCGCGAAGTAGCCGGCAAAAAAGTCCATCAGCGCCCGAATGCGCGGCTCGCCGCGCAGGCGCTCGGTCGTCACCAGCCACAGGTCGTTGGCGGATTCGACCTCGGGGGGCGGCGCGAAGCACTTGATCAAGTCCGGCTCCGTGGACGCCACGAGGTCGGACATCATGCTGACGCCGAGGCCGCCGCGAAGACCGGTGAACAGGCCTGGCACGTTGTGGTGCCGCACGAGGACCGCGGAGTCCGGCACGACCGAGTCGAACCAAGCGAAGAGCGGGAATCGCGGGAACTCCTTGACCAGGGCGATGACCCGGTGCCGCTCGAGATCCTCCGCCGCGCGCGGTGCGCCGAACCGCTCGGCGTACGCTCGGCTGCAGTAGACACTCCAGCCGTCACGACCGATGCGGCGGGCAACGAGACCGGGGTCGCTCGGCGCTCTTCCAGCGCGAACCGCCACGTCGGCCTCCCCCGCCACGAGGTCGAGCACCGATTCCGCCAGGACGATGTCGACCTGAATGTCGGGATACGCGGCCCGGAACTCGACCATCGCCTCCGCGAGGAAGGTCTGACCGAAGAGCTCCAGGGTGGTGAAGCGGATCGGGCCCGCGAGGCCGCGCTTCTGCTCCTTGGCCGAGGCGACGACCTTCGCTAGCGCTCGCTCGACCTCCTCCGCCTCCGGGAGCAGGGAGCGTCCGGCGTCGGTCAGCTCGTAGACCGACGGGAGCTTGTCGAAGAGGGTGAGCTCGAGCTCGCTCTCCAGCGCTTCGATCCGGCGAGAAACCGTGCTCTGGCTGACGGAGAGACGCTTGCTCGCGCCCAGGGTAGAGCCGGTGCGCGCGACGCTGAGGAAGATCTGGAGGTCTCGACTGTCCACCCGCGCAGGAGGTTATGCACGGGCGGCGAACCCCCCGCAAGAACGGTGTTTGTGCGTCCCGAGCGGCCCACGTAGGGTGGCTCTCGCGTCGGTAACGGCGCCGGCGAGCTTCGAGCCACCGGCGCCCCAACAGCGACCCCACGCTCAAGGTGTGCCATGCGCCTTTATGTCGACCCTATTTCACCGGCCTCTCGCCCGGTCACGTTCCTGCTGCACGACCACTCAATCCCTTTCGTCGACACACTCGTCAATCTGCACCTGAGCGAGCTGCTCACGGCGTCAGTCGTGGAGGCGCACCCCATGGCCGACGTCCCGCTGCTCGACGACGACGGTCATCTCCTGTCCGAGGGCACGGCGATCCTCAAGTACGTCGCTCTCAAGCACGAGCTCCCCCTCTATCCCTCCGAGCTCCGCGCGCAGTCCCGAGTGGACGAAGTGCTCGCCTGGTCGTGCCGACTTTCGATGCACGGCTCGCCCCGGGAGCTCGAGCGCCTGGACCGCACGCTCGCTCGCCATTGCTTCGCGGCGGGCAGCGAGCTGTCGATCGCGGACTATGTGGCCACGTCCTACGTGACGCTCGCCGAGTACACGGCGTTCGACTTTTCGCCCTACCCGAACGTGGTGGCCTGGCTCGAGCGCATGAAAGCGCGCCCCGGCTACCGCAAGGCTTTCGCCGGTTTCCTCGGCCTCGTCACCGCGGCGCGGCGCGAGCGGCGTGAGGCCGCTTCAGCTCACGGGAGAGCTTCGGCCCTCCCGTCGTTTCCGACACCAACAACGAAAGGGATTCACACCATGATCAAGGTCATCGTTCGCCAGAAGGTCGAAAACTTCGAGCACTGGTACCGGGCTTACAAGAGCTTCGCGGCCCTGAGGGCTCGCTACCACGTGCTGGCCGACGAGGTCTTTCGAGTGCTGGACAGCCCGAACGAGGTCATCGTCACGCACGACTTCGCGGAGCCCGGGCACATCACGGCCATGGTCGAGTCGGCGGAGCTCCATGCGGCGCTCGCGCAAGCGGGCGTCGTGGGCGAGGGGACGGTGTGGATGGGCGCCCCGACGGAGTGACGGCCGCGCGCCCCGCCGTGCCTGAGCCGGTGAGGCACGGCGGGTGCGCGCCAGGCGTCCTTGACTTGCCCTCGGGATCCCGGCTCCGGCTTCGGCTTCGGCTTCGGCTTCGGCTTGCGCGCAGAGTTATAACTGTTATAACTGTCAGATGAAGCTAACTCTCCGCGCGGTTGGCAACTCGCTCGGCGTCATCATTCCGAGGTCCACACTCGACGAGTGGGGGCTTGGGAAGGGTGATGCGCTCGAGCTCGTGGGGCGGTGCATCCGTCCGCCCGGAGACGATCCGCGTTCGCACGAGCGACTCGACGAGCTCAAGCGCAAACTTGCTGCAGCCGTGACCGCGCGCTGCACGGCCAAGGAAATTCGCGCTCAGAGTCTGGCCAACCTCCACAACTGGAAGGCGAGTGGTGCCTGGGTC
>DATLIL010000198.1:0-12890 GCA_035539475.1 Polyangiaceae bacterium | reverse complement strand
GACAACGAGATGATCAAGTGCGATGCCGACGGCCTCGGCACCAGCACGATCGAGGATTGCGGAAACAACGTTTGCGCCTACTGGCTCGAGCAGTGCCTGCCGGCGCTGCCCGGCGACAACGCGTGCATGCCCGACGGCAGGCTCGTCCGTGTCGAGGGCAACGGTGACCTTACCCTGCTCGAGCAGTGCGCCGGTCCGGGTGCCTGCGATCCCGAGCGCGGTTGCTTGATCGGTGCGTGCCGCGTCGGCAGCACCACCTGTGACGGCGCGGACGTGCTCGACTGCACCGACGGCAGCGACACCTCGCCTTCGGGTGACGAGTGCTCGTCGGCAGCGCGCTGCAGCCCCGGCATCGGCTGCAATCAGCCCATCGCCGTCGCCGCGGGCGACTCCCACACCTGCGCCATCTTCGGGGGCGAGGACGCCGCCGACGGCGACCCCGGCTTCCTGATGTGCTGGGGCGCCAACGAGAGCGGTCAGCTCGGCAACGGCTCCAGCGTTCTCGGGGACTCGATGGAACCCCGCTACGTCGTGCGCGACGACGACGCCGGTCTGCCGCCGGTGGCCATGCCCAACGCGACCAGCGTCTGCGCTGGCAGGGACTTCACCTGCGCCACGGTCGTTACCCCCGACGGCCCGCGCGTGGCTTGCTGGGGCTCGAACGCCAAGGGTCAGCTCGGCATCGACTCCGAGGAGATCACGCCGGTCAACCACGCCGGCCAGCTGGTGGCCACGGCCGACGGCCCCATCGCTGCCGATAGCATCGCCTGCGGCTCCGATTTCGCCTGCGCGCTCGGTCCCGACGGCAGCACCTGGTGCTGGGGCGCGAACGACTACGGTCAGATCGGCAACGGCGCGGCCGGCGATCCGGTCCTGCTCGCGACGCTGATCGCCGATCAGGCCTTCCTCTCCATCGGAGCGGGCGCTCATCACGCCTGCGGCGTGAAGGACGGCGGCGCGGTCTTCTGCTGGGGCCAGGGCATGGGCGGTCAGCTCGGCTCGGGCGACACCGAAGATGCCGATGCACCAGCCGAGGTCGACGGCGTCACGGCGCTGGTCGGTCTCCCGCCTACGCTCGGGCGCGACTTCTCGATCATCGCCAGCTCGGAGACGAACCCGTTTGCCTTCGGCACCAACGGCTACGGTCAGCTCGCCACGGGTGACACCGCGGACTCTTCCTCGGCCGTGGCTGCCGGCGAGCTCAACAGCGACGAGATCGACAACCTCTTCGCCGGCGCCTCATCGGCCCACGCCTGCGCTCGCATCGCGAGCACGCTCGTGTGCTGGGGCGCCAACGTGTTCGGGCAGCTGGGCGACGACTCCACCGACTCGGCGACCTCGCCGGTCGAGGTGTTCGACGGCGCCACCAACCCCACCAAGGTGCGGCCCGGCGCGCACTCGGTCGCGGTCGGCGGCAAGCACACCTGCGCGATCAACGTCTCCGGCGACCTGCTCTGCTGGGGCGCCAATCATCGCAGCCAGCTCGGCACTGATCAGGCCACGCCGGTGACCAAGCCGACGCTCTCGCTCTGATCGCTCCCGCCACCTTTGACGGGTGAGCTCAGGTACGCGCTAAGGCGAACGTGTAGCTGATTGGCGCACGCATTTGCGAGCCGATCGGTGAATGGCTGCTCGTTTCGTGTCACGTTCTTCGCCGAAGGGAGCGTAGCCATGCGTCCTCGGCTGTGGATTTCGCGGCGTTACCTGCCCGTGACGTTCGGCGGCATGATGGTCGTCGCGTGTGCGCAAGGTGAGTCGCTGTCGGATCCGGCTGTGCTCGGTGGCGGCTCGTCAGGAACCAGCCCCAACGCCGGTGGGAGCTCCGGCACGGGCGGAGCGAGCTCCGGCACGGGCGGCGTCGCGCCCACGGCTGGAACCGGCGGCAGCACGACGACGGCAGGCACCGGAGGCAGCGGCGGCTCTGGCGGCAGCGCTGGAAGCGCCGAAACCGCAGGCACCGGCGGCGCCGCAGGGACGGGTGGCGCTGGCGGTACGGGCGGTTCCGCTGGCGGCAGCGGCAGCGGAGGGACGGGCGGCAGCGGCGGCTCGTCGGGAGCGGGTGGCAAGGCCGGCGGCGGCGGCAGCGGCGGAACTCCGCCGACCGGCTGTGTCGAGGACATTCCGGACAAGACGACGTGGACGGCGGACGCGTCGGTGTCTTCTGACATGTGCACCACGTACACCGATCCTCTGTGCAACCCGCCCGAGAAGGCCATCGACGCCAGCACCACCAATCGCTGGTCGACCGGTGTCGGTCAGGCAACGAACCAGTGGCTCGAGATCGACTTCGGCGCACCCGCCAGCATCAGTGAAGTCAGCCTCTATATCGACAAGACGGCCGAGTGGGGTGATCAGCCCAACGCTTACGCGGTGATCATCTCGGACACGGCTGGAAATCTGGCAGGCACGCCCGTGAAGACGGGCACTGCAGCGGCGGCAGCGACTCACACCATCACCTTCACTGCCACGACGGGTCAGTACCTCTTGATCAAGCTCACCGCGAATCTCGCCGCGTCGTGGTGGTCGGTGTACGATCTGAACGTCGACTGCAACTGACCAGCCCTGTTTTGCGCCGATTTCAGCTGCGGTTCAGCGTGGCTTGTAGGCGGCAGCGGGCAGGCGTATTCGATGGGACATGGACGAGGGGAACAGAAACAATGTCGGTGATCTAGCTTCACTCGTGCCCGCTAGCTCAAGCGAGGCCGAGACCACGCCTGCACCGCCGGAGGACGACGGCGAGCAGGTCGAACCCGAATCATTTCGTGAGCCCAAGGCCTCGGGTACCACGAGCGCAGCGCCCAAGAGCCATCATCATCCGCCGCCTCCACCCAGTCTGGTGCGCTCCACGCGCGATTCGAGTAGCCCCGGAACGCGCTTCGAGCTCGCCTCCGAACCGCGCCTGGCGCGCGATCTGATGTCGCGCAAGCTCTTCACGATCGAGCCGGAGACCATCCTGCAGAGCCTCGAAGAGCACATGGATCGATTCCGCTTCGGGCACCTGCCCGTCGTCGACGGCGAGAAGCTGGTGGGCCTGATCAGCCACGGCGATCTGCTGCACGCCTCGTCGAGTTTTCTCTCCGATCACGCCGCGCAGCGCAACGCGATCATCCACCAGGTTCCGGTGTCACGGATCATGCAGCGCGAGCTCATCACCGTGAGCCCCGACGACAAGCTGACCGACGTCGCGGCGCTGATGTGGGAGGCCCGAGTCGGCTGCGTGCTCGTCGTCGAGAACGAGGACAGGCTCGTCGGCATCATCACCGAAGGTGACTTCCTGCGCGTGGCCCACTTCTTCTTGAAGCAGGCCACGGGCGGTAGCTGAGCTTTACTGCGGCGGGTACTTGCAGCGGCCGTCGAGGCACTGCACGGGCGGATCGTCCTCGGCGCCGCAGCACTCCGCGCTGTTTGCGCACTGCTGGAAGTACTTGGTGCACTCCGAGGTCGGCTCGCCGCAGGTGCCGCTGGTGGCGCCCGGCGCGCGGACGCACATCAGTGGCGCGCAGCAGTCGGCGTCGATGGTGCAATCGTCGCCGCTCGGCACGCATTCGTCGGCACCGCAGCGCAGCACGCCGTTTTCATCCGGCACGCAGGGCGGGTATTCGCCTGTGACTGGATCGGGGCAGCAGTCGCCGGACGAAGCACAGGTCTCGCCTACCTCACGGCAATCGTCGCCCAGGCCGTCGCAGCGCGGCACGCCCAGCGGGTCGAGCTTGCAGGTGCCGTTGGCACCGAGGCCGTCGCAGCAGTTGGCGCGCGCGGACGAGACGCCGCAGGCGTAGTCCTTGAAGTGACAGACGTTGCCCTGGGGGCTGCAGGCGCCCGCCGGGTTCTCTTCGCCGTTGACCGGATTGCGGCAGATGCCGATGGCGCGGCCTGGCTCGATCTCGCACTGGCCGTTGCTGTAGCCCGGGAGCTCCTCGTCGATGCGACCGCCACAGCAGTCCTCGTCGGTACGGCAGAGGTCGCCGGTGCTGTGACAGCCGCTCACGGGCTGACACACCTTCACGCCGCTGTCGCCGTAAGGGGCGCACAGGCGGCTGCAGCAGTCGCCGCAGTCGTTGCAGATCACGCCGTCGACGCCGCTGCAGAAGGTCGAGGCCGAGGGCGGCACGGCGCAGGTACCGACCAGCGCGCCTTCGGCGATGTTGCACTCACCGCTGCAGCAGTCGGGGTTGCGCACGCAGGCGTCGCCGGGCTGGATGCAGAACGAGGCGCCGAGCGAGCACTTACCGTCGTCCGCGCACAGCTGCGAGCAGCAATCGCCACTGTCGCTGCAGTCGTTGCCGGCCGTAGCGCAGAGCGGGTTGAGCGGCTGGCAGAGCAAATCGACGCACTTGCCGCCGCAGCACTCGACGTCGGCCTCGCACGCCTGGTTGTCGGAGATACAGGCCTGATCCGAGCACTGGCCGTTGACGCAGTGGAACGTGCAGCAGTCCGTTCCGCCGTCGCACATCTCGCCCGCGGGCTTGCATTCGTCGATCGCGGACGAGCAGGTGTGCGACACCGGATCGCAAGCGTCGGAGCAACAGTCGCCGTCGGCCTCGCACAGCAGACCGAAGCCCGTGCACTCGGGATCGGGGGGACTCTGGTCGCCACCGGCTCCCATGCCGGCCGCGCCGCCTTCACTGGCGGGTGTACCCCCATTGCCTGCGTTCGGAGTCGGCCCCGTCGCGCCGCCGCCGCCTTCACCGCCGCTGTCGCCGTTGCCGTTGCCGCCGGAGGTTGACGCGCCGCTGCCGGGTTGACCGGCGTCTGACGCTCCGTTGCCCGCATCGGCGCCCGTGCCGGCGGCGTTCTCCTCGAAGCCCGAGTCATCGTCACCATCACCACAGGCGACGGCAGTACAGGTTCCTAGAATGAAGACCGCGGTGAAGTGTCGTGCCCAGTTCATCTTGAAGCTCCCAGCCATCCGAACGGGCACAGGCTAGCTACGACAGGGCAAAAGGCAAGCTAGAGCGGAATACGACGACGCTCGAAGCTGCCGGTTTCATCAATATGAATGAAAGGTCGACCCGGCGTTTCATAGTAGGTGAAAGATGCGGAATTTACGTAGCCGGGCAGGGAGTCTTCCACGTGAACGTGGCCGAAGACGACGAGCTCGGCGCGCGTGATTTGTCGCACGCCTCGAGCCGCTTCGCGCAGCCGTTCGACCGGCAGCTCGGCGTAACGGTTGGGCGTTTTGCGAACCGATCCGAACAGATAGCCCGCTGCCAGGATGCCGAGCAGGAGCGCCGAGCGGCTGCGCAGCAGGGTCCCGGCTCCGATTCCGGTGAGCGAGCTCAACGAGGCGATCACGCGATCGAAGTAGAGCCTGTAGAACGTGTCGCGCGGGTTGTGATGAGTCGGCCGCGGCAGGCCGCGGAGCAGCGCGCGCAAGACATCCTCCGACACGTCGATGCGCTCCGCCGATTCTGGCAGCAGGGCCTCGCCCTGGCGCCTGGACTCGCTCACTCCTCGATCGTTGGCCGCCTCCCAGCACAGCTCCGCGGCGGTCTTGAAGTAGTTGTAGATGATCTTGGGCGTGCCCACGCCGAACAGGCGGAAGGCCTTCGTCAGGCCGGCGACCGGCGTGGTCTCGTGCTCGTGAGCGAAATCGAAGGCGTCGTTCGGCGCGAGAAAGCGGCGAGTGAGCGCCACGCCGAGCGGCTCGGTTTCGGGACCTCCATACCAGAGCGGGTGCGTCGGCGCGTTGTCCGGGTCGTAGACGTGGCCGTGCTCGACGTGCACGCCGCCGCGACGAATGAACCAGGGCAGGTTTTCGAACGGAGCGCCGAGATCGAGCTCCAGGCGGGCGAGCAGCGCTGGACGTAGCTCGGGGCGCATCGTCGCGGCGTCGTGGTTGCCCGCCAGCAGCGTCACCGGCGCGCCGGCTGCCAGGTGGTTGCGCAGCGCCTGGCGAAGCTCGTGGTGTGGCTCGAGCATGTGCAGCACGCTCTCGATCGGATCGCGTGCGGGCTCGTCACACGACAGATTGAAGATGTCGCCCGAGAGCACCACCTCGTGCTTCGGGTGTAGCTCGATCATACGACTCAACGCCTGAGCCGTGTCGTGAGAGCCACCGTGGCGTAAATGCACGTCGCTGGCGATGATCAGTGGCCGGAGGACACCCATGGGTACCGAGACGAGACGCGCACAGGATACGCGAGGCGACGCTCGGCGTGCCAGGGAAGGCGAGCGAGAAAACCCCAAGTATTTATGCTGGAAACCTCCCTGGCGTGGAGGGAGCGGGTGCGTGTATGCTCGCGCCGCAAATCATGCGCAGCGCCCTGCAGAGACTGACGCTCGAAACGGAGAAGTTGCTCGGACGAGCGGCGAACGCCGTCTGGCCGTTGTACCGGGCCTACAGCGAAAAGCTCCCGGGGCCGTCGCTCCAACCGGGCTGGGCGCCGGCCCCTCTGATCCGCAAGAAGGAGCGCACTTTTCCCAAGCTCGGCTGGCCGCGCCGTACGGACTCGTTGTGCCCCGAGTGCGTGAAGGAGGTGCGCTCGGCGGTGCTCTCCGGTGAGATGGAGCTGTCCGAGCTCATCGACGGGCGGCCGGGCGAGATCTCGGCGCAGATCATCGAGCGCGACGGGCGCATCCTGATGGTCAAGGATTGCCCGCGCCATGGCCACTTCGAAGACGTGATGGCCATGGACACCGAGTTCCTGGCCCGCATCGAGAAGCTCTTCCCCGGTCGCGACTACGAGTCGCCCAAGACGCCGCTGCGGAACCACGGCACGTCGTCGGTCAAGTACGGGCGCGGCTCGGTGCTCACGGTCGACCTCACCAACCGCTGCAACATGATGTGCGATCCGTGCTTCATGGACGCCAATCAGGTCGGCTACGTGCACGAGCTCGAGTGGGCGGAAATCCAGAAGATCCTCGACGACGCCCTGACCATCAAGCCACGGCGCCAGCTCAGCGTGCAGTTCTCTGGCGGCGAGCCCACGCTCAGCCCCGACTTCTTGCGCGCCGTCAGCTACGCGCGTGAGGTCGGTTACTTCTGTGTGCAGTGCGCCTCGAACGGCATTCGCTTCGCCCAGGAGCCCGAGTTCTGCAAGCAGGCCAAGGAGGCCGGCCTGCGTCTCTGTTACCTGCAGTTCGACGGCGTCACCAACGAGGCCAACAGCCACCGCAAGGTGGGCAACCTGTTCGACGTCAAGCTGCGCGCGATCGAGAACCTGGCCGCGGCCGGCATCGACGTCGTGCTGGTCGTCACGGTCGTGAACGGCGTGAACAACGACCAGGTCGGCAAGATCGTCAAGTTTGCCATCGACAACGCCGACAAGATCACGGTCGTCTCGTTCCAGCCCGTCAGCTTCACCGGTCGCGACGAGGACATCAGCGACCAGCGCCGCCAGGAGCAGCGCTACACGTTGAGCCACCTGGCGCACGACATGCACGACCAGCTCGGCGCGACCGAGCCGCTGCGCGATTGGTTTCCGCTCTCGGCCATGAATCCGTTCAGCGACGTGGTCGATCTGCTGCTCGGCACGAGCGCCGAGTTCGGCGCGCTCAAGTGCGGCTGCCACCCCAACTGCGGCATCGGCACGGTCCTGCTCGTCAACAAGACGACGAAGCAGATGGTGCCGGTCTCACAGTTTCTGAACGTGGATCAGATCCTGCGCGACATGCAGGAGATCGCCGACGCCGGCCACGGGCAGAAGCAGACGATTGCCGCCATCGCTCTCAGCCTGATGCGCAACTTCCGCGCCGATCAGGCTCCAGAAGGTTACGGCTTCGCCGAGTTCGTGAAGCAGTTCCTCAGCCAGATCGGCGCCAAGGGCGATCGCGTCGGTGCCAGCGAAGGCGACGCGCATCAGTTCCCCTGGCGCTTCCTGTTCGTGGCCGGGATGTGGTTTCAGGATCTGTTCAACTACGACTTCCGGCGCACGGAGATGTGCATCATCCCCTACGGGACGCAGGAGGGTGAGATCTCCTTCTGCGCGTACAACACGGGCGTGGGCTGGCGTCAGATCATCGAGAAGATGAGGATGACGGCCACCACGGCCGAGTGGTACCGCACGCGCGGTCGCCACCCGGTCTACGCCAAGAACCAGGTCCTGGCGCTGCCCGACGGTCCGCTCAGCGTGATGGTGCGCGACTACGCGGGCCGCAAGCACCTGCGGCTCGTTTCTTAGCGCCCTCGGCGATCGACCGGGCCGTCGAAGGGCGGCGTCTGCAGCGTGCCTATCGCCGTCAGGCGCGCGCCGGGTAGAGCGGCAGCCAGCGCATCACGCCATGCACCTTCGCCGGCCAGGCCCACGCTGGTGAGCGCGTCGCGCTGGCCTTGCAGAAGTGCCAGCGGGTCACTGCAGGCGGCGACGTGACAGTTGCGACCGACCGGAGCGATCAGCAGACGCTCGCAGGCGTCTTCGAAGCTGACGAAGCCCGAGCCGGCAGCGAGGACCTCGGCGGAGAACGTCATGCTGTCGCGGTAGCTCGTGACGGCGGCACGCTCTTCCGGGGAGAGCCCGCCCACTGGCACCCGCTGCTCGAGCTCGGTGAGCGCGCTCGCCAGCGCCTGCGCGTAGGGCGCCGCCGGGGCTCCCACGACCAGCAGCGCGCGCGGACTCAGGCAGCCGCGCTGGTCGAAGAGCGCGATGTCGAGCGCCAGCCTTTCGGCGACCATGGCCGGATCGGCAGCGGCACCCGCCAGCGCGATCGAGAAGCCGGTGCCATGGCCGTGCAGCACCACGCCCGCCGGCATGCGGGCTTCGAGCGCAGCGAGCGTCTCGTCCCGGCCGTAGGCGTAGACGTGGTCGCCGGGCCGAGGCTCGAGCTCGGTCACCAGCTGGAAGAGTCCCGGCGCGCCGCGCGCGAGCAGCTCCGCGAACTGCGGCTCGCGGCGCGAGGGCCGCACCAGGACGTGTTCGCTGGCCGCGAGCGCCAGCGCTACGGCGCGATGGGCAGCGACGAAGACGTTGGCCGACAGCAGCACATGGGCAGCGGGGGCGGGGGCCACCGACGCGCACAGCGCCTCGAGCTCGGTTTCGGAGGGCGAGACCTCCAGGCAACGCTCGAGCGCCAGGGCCACGCCCTCCGGCGAAAGCCCGGTCACGGCCGGCAGGGCCCGGCGCGCCTCGTGGCCGAGCACGTCGCGCGGATCGGCGACGCGCCGCGCGGCAGCGATCAGCGCATCGATTCGCTCCCTGGCCGGGGACATGCCCCAGGCTTAGACCACTAATCGAACTTCAGCCAGTTGATGTTGAACTCGGTCGATGCCGGGATCTCCAGGCGGATCACGTGGATGCCCTTGCCGAGCGTGACGCCACTCTTGGTGATCGTTTGCCAGGTCTGGTAGCCACCCGTGTTGGGCACCGCCATCGAGCCGGTCACGTCCACGCCGTCGACTTCGATGCTGAGGCTGGCGCCGGCGTTCGGCGACGCCACGCGTGCGCTCAGTGTGTAAGTGCCTGCGCTCTGGACGTCGATCGTGTAATGGCGCCACTCGCCCTGGAAGTTCCAGCCGACGTCGTAGCCGCCACCGGTGTCGCTGCAGGCCTCGATGTCGACGCCGTCGCCCGTGCGGTACGTGTTGCCGAAGTTCTCGGCGGTGGTGTCGGAGTAGGCCACGTCCGAGCCGCCGAGGTCGAAGTCCTCGGCCTCGACCGTGCCGGGGACGCTCCAGGCCGTGCCCCCGTAGGGATCTCCGCCCACGATGCCCGACCCGGGGGTGCCCGCCGCGCCGGCGTCGCCCTCGCTGCCCGCCGCGCCGCTGTCGCCGGCCGCGCCGCCCGCACCTCCGGGACCGTTCCCAGCCGCGGTCCCTGCGGCGCCGTCTGCCGCACCGGCCGCACCGCCGTCCGAGCCGCCGCCTCCGGCGGTTCCGGCGCTGGACGCGCCGCTTCCGGCACTGGTTCCAGCCGCAGCACCCTTGCCCGCAGAGATCGGGTCTCCGCCCCCGCTACCTCCAGGAGAGCTCGTGCCCCCCGAATCACCTGAAACCGGGAACGGCGGTGCCTGATCAATCAGCAGGTTCTCGTCCTGCGCACAGCGCATCAACACCAGAGCGAGGAAAATGCCTTTACCAAGCGACGATCGTCGCGCGACGGATGCGGACATGCTGCGGCGCGACTGCAACAAGCGCGCCGTCTGCCGGACGACGAAGAAAGAAGAATGAGATTTCTGGTTCAAACTAGCTCGCTCGAGACACTTTGAAGTCGCCGAAGCGGTGTCTCTTCGGGCTTCAAATGCGACCTCGCGCACCGCACCTTCAGCGCGCAAAAAAAGTCGACGACAAAATTTGCGCGCCCGCCGAGCGGCCAAAATCCGTTGTCTCCGCGACTCGACTTGTGTCAAACATCTAATTGAACATGGCCCTCAGCGATGCGGCGCTTCTCACCGTAGCGGGACTCTTCCGCGCAGAGCCGGCCCAACCGTTCCGGGAGGTCGCGGCCGAGGTGTCTCCTCTGCTCGAGCTCAGGGGGATCAAGAAGAGCTTCGGCGGTGTGCAGGTCTTGCGTGGTGCCTCGCTGCACGTCCAGAGGAGTGAGATCGTCGGCCTCTGCGGCGACAACGGCGCCGGAAAGTCGACGCTCGTGCGCATCCTCGGCGGAGTCCTGGCCGAGGACGCCTTCGAAGGCGAGCTCTGCATCGACGGCGTGCCGCAGCGGTTGCGGGATCCCGCCGACGCGCGGCGCCTCGGCATCGCGCTGGTGCAGCAGAAGCTGACCTTGATCCCCGAGCTGACCGTGGCGCAGAACCTGCTGCTCGGTCGTGAGCCCCGCCGCTTCGGGCTGGTCGACGAGGCCCGCCTGGAGTCCGAGGCGCGAGCTGCGCTGCGTCGCTTCGGTTTGGCCGATGAGATCGATCCCGAGGCGCTGGTCGGCGCGCTCAGCTATCCGCTGCAGCAGCTCGTGGAGATGGTGCGCGCTCTCAGCCAGGGCACCCGTCTGCTGGTGCTCGACGAGCCCACTGCCTCGCTCTCGCCGCGCGAGCGCGAGCGCCTGCTCACCTGGCTACGCACGCTCAAGCAACACGGCGCCTCCTGCCTCTACGTCTCCCATCGCGTCGAGGAGGTGTTCGAGCTCTGCGATCGCGTCATCGTCTTGCGTGACGGCAAGGCTGCGCAGAGCGTCAACGGCGCTCCCGCGGCGGGACGTCGTCTGGCGGGGCGCTACGCGATCCACGACGAGATCGCCGCCGGCGGCATGGCCACCGTTCACCTCGGCCGCGTGCTCGGTTCCTTCGGCTTCACCAGCACGGTGGCGATCAAGCGGCTCTACCCGCAGCTGGCCAAGGATCCCGAGTTCGTGGCCATGCTGTTCGACGAGGCGCGTCTGGCCAGTCGCGTCCGCCACCCCAACGTCGTGCGCGTGCTGGACGTCTTCGCCGAGGCCGGCGATCTGTGCCTGGTCATGGAGTACGTCGAGGGCGAGTCGCTGTCACAGCTCTGCCGCGCGTCGCTCGAGAAAAAGCTCGAGGTCCCGGTGCCCGTGGCCGTCTCGATCGTCAGCTCGATCCTGCACGGTCTGCACGCCGCGCATCAGGCCATCGACGAGCGCGGCTCGCTGCTCGGCCTCGTACACCGCGACGTCTCCCCGCAGAACGTGATCGTCGGTGTCGACGGCGGCACGCGCCTGATCGACTTCGGCATCGCCAAGGCAGCCGGGCGCTCCAGCGTCTCGCGTGACGGTCAGCTCAAGGGCAAGATCGCGTACATGGCGCCCGAGCAGATCCGGCGCGGCGAGGTCAGCTACCGCACGGACATCTACGGCGCGTCCGTGATCTTGTGGGAGCTCCTCACCGGAGAACGCCTGTTCGACGGCGAGACCCAGGGCATCATCCTCGGCCGCGTGCTCGACGACACCGTCGAGGCGCCGAGCGAGCTGCGCAGCGGCCTGCCGCGCCAGCTCGACGCCTTGATATTGCGAGGCCTCGATCGCGACCCCCAGCGCCGCTTCGAATCTGCCAGGGCGATGGCCGCCGAGCTCGAAGCGCTCGTCACGCCAGCCACGCCGGCGCAAGTCGGCGAGTGGGTACAATCGCTGGCCCACGCCGCTCTGCTGCAACGCCACGACAAGCTCCTGCGCATGGAGCGCCAGCCCGAGCCCGACGTCTAGTCGCCTAGAACTTCCTGAAGCACGCGGTTTGCGTCGCTGACGGCGCTTGCCGGGCCGGCGTCCCAGGCGATCAGGATCAGCGCCTTCCAGAGCGTCCAGCCGCGAGCCCGAGCCCAGGTTGCGCCGTCGCAGCTCATCGTCTCGCGAAAGGCCGACCGGCTCGCGCCGGTGAACAGCGTCCACGCGATCGTCAGATCACAAGCCATGTCTCCGACCGCCATGGAACCAAAATCGATGACGGCTGCGAGCCGATGGTCGCGAAGTAGCAGGTTCGAAGCCGCGACGTCTCCGTGTAGCCAGCGAACAGGTCCAGCCCACGTCGCCGCCAGAGCCGCATCCCAGACGCGAGCGCAAGCGTCCGTGTCTACACGGCCACCGAGCGCTCGCAGGGCGTCCCGCGTCTGTCCGTCGTAGGTCGAGAGCGGACCGCCGCGAAAGAAGTTGTGCTCTCCGGGAGGCGGACCCTCCGCAGGGTCGAGCTCATGCAAGGCGCGCAGGAACGCCGTGAGATCGTGGGCGAGCGACTTCGCTGTCGCCAGGTCGCTGGCTCGCACTGACTCGCCATCCAGCCAGCGGTAGATCGACCACGGCCAGGGGTAACCAAGGCCAGGGGCTCCCAGCGCAACAGGCGAAGGAATGGGCAGGGGCAGTTTCTGCGCGAGCAGCGGCAGCCAGCGCTGCTCCTTTTCAACCTGTGCGACGTACGCCTCCCGACTCGGAAGACGCACGAGGAGCTCATTGCCCAGACGGAACGTCCGATTGTCCCAGCCCCCGGGTTCCACTGGCACCACCGCTTGCCCTGACCACTCGGGAAACTGCTGCGCCACCAGGGCCGCCACGAGC
>DATLIL010000197.1:0-9960 GCA_035539475.1 Polyangiaceae bacterium | reverse complement strand
GTCAGCGAAACCTTGGCCGCACATCCGCAACGCGCGATCGTGTTCGCGGCCGACGCGGACGTGATGGGACGGTTCGATCGGCGGCGCCTGGCCCAGGCGCTCGCCAACGTGATCGCGTCGGCGCTGGAGCACAGCCCGGCTGACAGCGAGGTCCTCGTCTCGCTCCAGGCCGGCCGCGGCTGCATCAGCGTGCGCCACTACGGTCCGGTGATCCCCGCGCCCGAGCTCGGTACCATCTTCGATCCGCTCCGGCGTGGAGACCTGGCTCAGAGCAGCGAGCGGCCCGCCCGCGGCCTGGGGCTCGGGTTGTTCTTGGCCGATCAGATCGTGCGCGCCCACGGTGGGCAAATCCTCGCTGAGAGCAGTCGCGAGACGGGAACGACCTTCAGCTTGCTGTTGCCAAGTCTCGCGAAGGACTGAGGAAAAATTTTTGCGCAACTAGGCCCGTCTCGCTTTTGGTATGGAACCGAGACGCGGCATGATCGGCGTCGCCTCCAAACTCGAGCGAATTCGGTCGGCGCTCCGTCAGGTGCAGGAAGCCGACAAGGAGCGCCAACCGGCGGCGCTGGCCCAGCTCTGGGCCATGGTGGTCAGCGATCCGCGCACCATGGTCGAGCTGTCGTTGACCCACGGCTTCTTCGCCGAGCTGACCGAGGCGCTCGAGCTAGCTCAGAAGCAGCGCGTCGCGGTCCTACCGTATCAGTGACCGCGCCAGCCGACGGCCGCGCCACGCGCTCTTGGCCTTGAGCAGGCGCTCCGCGGCGCGGCCGGCCCGATCCACGCCCAGCGCGTCCATGATCGCAGGCATCATCTCGTTACCGATCGGGCTGCCCGGGATGAAGACGACGCGCGGATCCTCCTTGTAGGCCGCGTACGCGACGTCATCGAGCACGAAGTACGGCCCCTGGCGCAGGCGCCGCTCGAAATCGGGATCAACGGCGCGGCCGATCATGAAGGTCGGCTGACCGCGGAGCAGGGTGATGGCCTGCCAGACGTGATCCTTGTGCCAGAAGTCGGCGAAGCCCCGGAAGTGTCCGAGCGTGCCGGCCATGGTCACGCCCTCACCGACGATGACGCGCACCGCGTAACGCGAGCTCCAGTCCCCCTGCAGCGTCGGCGCGAGCGATGTCCTCGCCTGCGCCAACGGTGTGCCATCGAGATCGATTCGCGCGCGCACACCGACGCCGACGCCGCGCCTGGCTGCCGCGCGCGGAAAGCGCATCGCCTCTCCGTCGAAGCCCGCGAGATCGCCGGCCACCACGTCGAGCGCGACTGGATCCGACGAGGCCAGGACACAGCCCACGAAGCGCGGTCGGTTGGCGATCGGGCCGTCACCTTCACCCGCGACGATGGCGTCCATCACCACCAGATCGGGGCGCGTGACGGTCAGCAGATCAGCCACCGTCTCCTCGACGGCGTCGCGATGCAGCCGGTGCATGGTGTCCGGGCGTACCGCGCCGACCCAGAGCTTGATCGCCCCGGTGATGGGGTCGAGGAAATGAGTCTTGAGCTTGGGACAGGCGATGACCACGTCGGCCTCGAGCAGCGGGCGGGGAACGGCCACGCGGCGCACCAGGCGCCCGTGGGTGGCGCCGAGCTCGTCTACTTCGACGAGGTGTCCGCGGTCGAAATCGACGTGCCAGATACCGTTACCACACACGCCCTCCGCGAGCGGCCATGCGGCCTGAAATAATGGCCAATTTTGTGATATTTCGTAGCCCTCCCGATCATCCAAATGTGATATCGCTACCACATGGCGACCGCGTCAATTCCTTCTACAGACCCCTGGCACGCGCTATCGTCCAGCCAGCTCACCGATGATCGCCAGGACCAATCGCAAGCCCACGATCGCCACCGTCGCCACGAAGGCCAAGGTCGCGCCGATGACCGTCTCGCGCGTTCTCAACGGCGGCTACGTCAGCGCTGACGTGCGCGCGCGCGTGGAGCGGGTGATCAAGGAGCTCGGCTACGTCCCCTCGCCGACTGCGCGCAGCTTGAAGTATGGCCGGCGCGGCTGTGTCGGCGTGGCGGTCGAGTCCGTGCAGGGCGCCTGGTTCATGGGCTTGCTCGGCGGCATCGAGGAGGAGCTCGCCAAGAAGCACGTCAGCGTGATCCTGGGCGGCCTGCGCCAGCGCGACAAGTACGACCAGGCCACCGTCTCATCGTGGATCAGCGAGCACCGCGTCGACGGCATCATCTTCGCGCGTTACACGCGCGCCGAGCGCCCGTTGATGGAAGCCGCTCAGAGCGCCCAGATCCCGGTCACCTTCATCTGCCCGGACGACACGCTGAACACGGGCTACGTGGTGCGCTGCCGTAACTTCGACGCCGGCCGCATGCTCGGCGACCATCTGCTCGAGCTCGGCCACCGTCGCTTCGGCTTCGTGGGCGGTCCGAAGGACTCGGTCGACTGCATGGACCGCCTGCGTGGCCTGCGCGACGCCGTGGAAAGCGCGGAAGACGCCGTGCTCAAGAGCGAGGACACCTCCTTTCGCGGCTACGTGCCGGACGAAGGCGCCGCTGCCGCAATCGAGTACCTCAAGCGCCCCGCCAGCCAGCGGCCGACTGCCGTGGTCCTGTTCAACGACAGCATGGCGCTCTCCTTCCTGCGCGAGCTCTTGCGCGCCGGGCTGAAGGTGCCCGAAGACGTCTCGGTCGGCGGCTTCGACGGCGTCGACGAGGGCGCGCGCTTCTGGCCTTCGCTGACGACCGTGACGCAGCCGATGCACACCCTGGGCGCCTCGGCTTGCCGCGCCCTGCTCGAACGCGTGGAGAACCCGCAGCAAGACGAAGCCATGACCGTCGAGTATCCGATGGAGCTCGTCGTACGCGAGAGCACCGGCAAGGCCCCCGGCCGCGTCAAAAAGCGCAAGTAGACGCCTGCCAGCAGGCGCTGGTGTCAGTTTTGTCGCCTTCTCGGGCAAGGGCCGGCGAGCTATGCCAGGGTCATGAACCCGAGGCTGCTGATCGACGCCATCGTCCAGCAAACGACGGTCCTGATCGCGCAGCTTGCCACCTCGGGAGGGCTCCGTGCCCCTCTGGCGCACGTGGCCAGCCAGGTGTTCGTGAACCTGGCTCAGGAGCTCGAGCAGCAGGGCGTGCCCAAGAAGGTCAGCGCCGACATGTTCGGCATGGCGCTGCGCACCTACCAGCGGCGGACCCAGCGCCTCAGCCAGAGCCAGACCGATCGCGGCCGCTCGCTGTGGGAAGCGCTGCACGAGTTCATCGAGAAGGCGGGCGTGGTCACGCGTGACGAGGTGCTGCGCCGCTTCAAGAACGACGACGAGGCCTCGATCCGCGGCGTGCTGCGCGATCTGATCGAGAGCGGTTTGGTCTTCGCCTCCGGCAGCGGACGCAGCCTGACCTACCGCCTGGCCTCGAGCGCCGAGCTCGGCGCGATGCGTCGCGGCGACGACATGCTCGGCCTCGAAGCCCTGGTCTGGAGCCAGCTCTACCGCGAGCAGCCGCTCCCGCCGGCTCGCCTGGCCGAGCTCTTGCAGCTCGGCAGCGCCGAGCTCGAGCCCGTGCTCGCCTCGCTCGTGGCTTCAGGCAGGGTCGAACAGGCGGCAAACGGCGACTACGTCACGCGCGAGCTCGTGCTCGGCTTCGAGGATCCGGCGGGCTGGGAGGCGTCGGTGCTCGATCACTTCACCACCGTGCTGCGCACGATCGGGCAGAAGCTGACGCTCGATCAGCGCGCCACACTGCCCGACCAGGTGGGCGGCAGCACCTATCACCTCGCCCTCTGGCGCGGACACCCGCTCGAAGAGCAGGTCACGGGCGAGCTCAGGCGCTTCCGCGAGCGGATGAGCGCGTTGCGCGACCAGATCGACCGCTACAACGCGACCCACCCCGAAGAAGGGCCGCGGCTGCGCGTGGACTGCTATTACGGCCAATCCGTCAGTGAAGAGAAGGACGATGACGAGAGTGAATGAACGTCGGCTGGGTTTTCGGGCCGCCCTGCGCGCGCTCGTGCTGGGCGCGCTGGCGCTGGCTTCGTGCGGCAAGAGCAGCGGCGGACCGGGTAGCGGCGAGACGCACTTCTTGCAGCGCTGCGACGCGACCTGCGCTGGCGGCTACGAGTGCCTCTGCGGCGTCTGTACCAAGCCTTGCGACGACGACCTGGCGTGCAGCGACGCGGCCGGCGCAGCCAGCTGCACGACGGTAGACGGTTGCGTCACGGCGACACCCGTCTGCGACCTCGGCTGTACGAGCGCGGACGACTGTGCCGGGCTCGGCAGCGATTTTTCGTGCAACGCCGGAGTCTGCCGGCAGCAAGTCCCGGCGCTCACCTGTTCTCCCGGCTGCTTCGCGGTCACCGGCTATCCCCGAGACGCCGAGCGTTCCTGCGCCGATCTGACGCGGGGCGAGGAGGTCGCGTGCCAGTGCGGCGAGCCGGCGCAAAACAGCTCCTGCTTCGCACGAGTCAGCGACGGCAGCGTCTGGATGGTGCCGGACGGTGAATTTCAGGACGGCGGCTGGGACTACTGCAGCCCAGCCCAGCACGCGACCCTCGCCGCGTCGTGCGACTTCGTGAGCTGCGAGGTGCAACCGACCTCGTTCTGCACGCCCGAGGACACCTGCTCCGGCCGCCCCTGCGGGAACTATCAGAGCTTCGAGGACGGCTGCGCACGGCTGGCCTGCGAGACCGACAGCGAGTGCCCCGCCGACGAGCGTTGCGTGAAGCTGCAGAGCATCGACGTCAGCATGTGCACCTACTCGGTCGAAGGCGTCTGCAATTGCGGCGGTCCGAGCATCGATCTGCCCGGCGCCTTCTGCAACTCCACCAGCGAGACCGGACCGGGCGGCGAGTGGCAGTCGTTCCACGTGACGCGCGAGGTGGGCCCTTGCGAGCTCAACTGCCTCGATGAGTGGGCCATCACGCCCGACGGGGCGGTGGCGACGATGAAGGGCGACGAAGTCTTGGCGCTGACGCTCGAGGACGAAGACAAAGAGTTGCTCGCGCAGCTGATCGACGGACCCGAGCTCCGCCGCCGCTTGCGTGACGACGAGCCCTGCGTGGCCGAGGACCTCACCATCACCTTCTCCCTGGATCTGCCCGACCAGTTGCTGACGCAGGAGGTCACGAGCTGCCTGCCCGAAGGCGACAGCAACGACGTCTACGCTCAGATCTGGCAGCTGGTGCAGAAGTACTGAACAGCCTGCAAAAGTCCCCAGCGAAGCGCCGCCGTGGCTGGCGTAGAGCAGGGCCATGCAGGAACGCCGGAGGTTTCTCGGGAGCGTGACGGCAGCCGCAGGACTGGCGCTGGTCGGCTGTCGGCACGAAGAGGCCGAGGTCACCCCCGGCGAAGACTTGATGCAGGAGCACGGGTTGCTCGAGCGCATCCTGCTCATCTACGACGAGGCGGCTCGCCGCATCGAGAGCAACGAGCGCTTCGACCTGGGCGTGATCGCGCGCGCCGCCGGCATCGTCCGCCGCTTCGTCGAGGACTATCACGAGAGGCTCGAAGAGCAGTTCGTCTTCCCGCGACTGCGTTCGGCGCAGCGGGAGGTCGGGCTGGTAGCGGTCCTGCTGAGCCAGCATCAGCGCGGCCGCGATTTGACCGCCGATATCGTTCGCAGAGCAGCTGCGACCCCGTCGCCGGAGCTCGCACAGGTCCTGCGACACTTCGTTCGCATGTATCGCCCGCACGCTGCACGTGAGGACACCGTGCTGTTCCCGGCGTTCCGCGAGGTCGTGGGCGGTTCGGGTTACCGCGAGCTCGGCGAGCAGTTCGAGGACAAGGAGCACGAGCTCTTCGGCGAGGACGGGTTCGCCGGTAACGTGACCCAGGTGGCAGAGCTCGAACGCGCTCTGGGCATCGCCGATCTGGCGAGCTTTACGCCTGCGTGACCTCCGGGTAGCCTCCCTTCGTAAGTGGGCGCGCATTCGAGAGTACCGTTCCAGCTGCTGTTGGGCCTGTGTACGGCCGCTTGCTCGGTGCCGCGCGCGTATCAATCGCCGCGCACGACGCCGCGCGGACTGATCTCGCACTCACTCGCGGTCGAGGCCGGGCAGGGCTTCTTCGAACAGGACGAGCGCGAGGAGGAGACGCTCACCGCTCCCGAGGGCCACAACCCCGCGACGTACACGATCCGCGTCGGCCTGGCCGAGCGCTGGGAGGCTGCCGGCAGCGCGGGCCTCGGGCTCTGGGCCAGCGAGGTGAAATGGAACTTCCTGCGTACGGTCCCCATCGACGCCGCCGTCGCACCGCGAGCGCAGTACTACGAGCCGCTGGTGTTCGACGGCGAGCCGCGCACCCTGCTCACGCTGTCCCTGCCCGCGCCGGTAGGGTTCAACGTCAGCCGTGAGTTTTCGATCATCGCGACGCCGGCGCTCGCCTACGCCGCCGGCCGGCGACCGGGCACGACCGACGAGGACACGACGACGACCGCTCCCACGATGATGGAGCGCGCGCTCGTCGGGGCGCTCGCCGTCGACCTCCAGCTTCGTCCCCACTCACGCCTCGCCTTCCAGCCCGGCGTCACCATGCTCCGCCGCTTCGACAACGGAGAGGTACGCTGGCAGGTCGGCGTGGCCTTCAACTTCGGCCGCCTCCCCTTCTACGGCGATGTTCCACCGTAGTTCCTGGAGGTGCGGATCGGATTCGAACCGACGTATAACGGTTTTGCAAACCGTTGCCTAACCGCTTGGCTACCGCACCACACGCTCCGGGCTGCCCCGGAACGCTTGAGGGAGCGGGACCTTTCCACGAGCGAGGGGCAAGATCAAGTCTGGTGCGGATCGCATTCCCGGCCGGCCCGGCGAATGTAGACTTTTCACCTACATCGCGGTCCCACGGCGCCGCTGCGGGCACTTTGCTAGGTTCGGGGCCCCATGTTGCGGCGAGCGCTGCCCGCAGTCCTGCTCCTGTCGAGCATGGCGGCGTCGTGCTCGTATCCCGACTACGGCTTCGTCGGCGGCGTCCCCGCTGGTGAATGTGACGACGGCGTGCTGAACGGTCTCGAGAGCGACACCGATTGCGGCGGGCCCGCGTGTCTCGGTTGCAGCGAAGGTCGTCCTTGCAGCGAGGGGCGCGACTGCGTCAGCCGCGTGTGTGGCCTCGGCGTTTGCCAGGCGCCGACGTGCATGGACGGCACGGCCAACGGCACCGAGAGCGGCCGCGACTGCGGCGGCAACTGTCCGAGCAGGTGCGGCGAGGGCGAGGGCTGTATCGGCGGAACCGACTGTCTCAGCCAGGTGTGCAGCGGGGAGGTTTGCCAGGCACCGAGCTGTCAGGACGCGACGGTCAACGGCGGCGAGAGCGACCGCGACTGCGGCGGCGGCTCCTGCCTGGGCTGCCTCAACGGCCTGCGCTGCAACGTGAACACCGACTGTCTCGAGCTGCTCTGCGATCGTCAGACGTGTGTGCCCGCGCACTGCATCGACAACGCGGCCAACGAGGACGAAACGGACGTGGACTGCGGCGGTCCGTTCTGCGCGGCTTGTGAGGCCGGCCAGGCTTGTCTGCTGGACAGCGACTGCGAGAGCAGGGTCTGCGCTGCTGGCCTGTGCCAGACCGCGACCTGCAACGACACGGTGAAGAACGACGACGAGACCGACCGCGACTGCGGCGGCAGCGAGTGCCCGCCCTGCGCCGACGGCCTGGCCTGCGACAGCGGCCTGAGCTGTGCGAGCGGCGTCTGTCAGGGTGGCGCGTGCCAACCGCCGACCTGCGACGACGCGGTGAAGAACGGCGGTGAGGCGGACGCGGACTGTGGCCTCGCCTGCCCTGCCGCGCCCTGCATCGACGGCAAGACCTGCGCCGGTGACAGCGACTGCCTGAGCCTCGTCTGCGCCGAGACCTGTCAGGCTCCGACCTGCGACGACGAGGTGAAGAACGGCCAGGAGGGTGACGTCGATTGCGGCGAGTCCTGTCCCAACCTGTGCCAGGTCGGCGACGCCTGCAGCTCAGCCGACGACTGTGTGAGCGGCGCGTGCGAGCTGGGCGTCTGCGCGCTCACGCTGTCGGTGCTGTACATGACCGAGACGCTGGGACCGGCCAGCGACTGGATCAGGCCACACTTCAGGATTCACAACTCCGGCAGCAGCACGGCGTCGCTCGAGGGTGTCGAGATCCGCTACTACTACAGCATCGACGGCGACGCGGACCAGGTCACGCAGTGCTTCTACGCCGATGCCGACGTCGCTTGTGGCAACGCCACGCTCACGTTCGCCGCAGTCGTGCCGCCCACGCCGACGGCTGATCGCTACTACGCGATCACGTTCGCGTCGGGCAGCGTGCCACCGAGCTCGGACAGCGGAAAGATCGAGAGCGGCTTCCACAAGGAACCCTACAGCAACTACACGCAGTCGAACGACTACTCGTGGGATGCGAGCAAGACGAGCTTCGCGCCCCACGACAAGGTCACGCTGTACAGGAACGGCGTGCTGCTCTGGGGTCTGCCGCCGTCAGGCTGAGACCAGCCGCATGGCCTTGCCCAGCAGGCGCACCAGCGCGGCATCCGAGGCGAGCGCGGCCGCTTCGTCCCAGCCGAACCAGCGCAGAGCCAGCGATTCGTTCGGATCGTGGCGGGCAGCACCGCTCTCTGCGAGCACCAGGTAGCGGACGTCGAGGTGGTCGTGCCCGGGAGCTCCGACGCGCGCCGGGATGGCGTGCACATCGACGTCGAGCGGCGCGCTGAAGCGGGGGTGAAGCGCGACGCCGAGGTTGGTCTCCTCGCGCGCCTCACGCAGCGCCGCCTGGGCCATGAGCTCGCCGGGCTCGACGTGACCGCCGGGCTGGAGCCAGCGCTCGAGCTTCTTGTGGTGCACCAGGCAAACGCGCGCGCCGTCGGCGTCGACCACGACGGCGCTGGCCGTGAAGTGCGCCGGCAGCTGCTCGCGCGAGAAGGGATCTTCGAGCTCGGCCGCGTGCCGGCGCATGAGCTCGAGGTCACGCCGCTCCTTGTCGTCTGCGGGACCGTGCGCGGCGAGTAGCGCGAGCAGCGCCTGGCGAACGTCCATCCGCCGGAGGTTAGCCGACCAGGCGCACGCACTGCGCGACGATTTCGCTCGTCGGGCAATCGATCCCGCACAGGAGCCAGCGGCTCACGACGGGCGAGAGGCGCAGCATCTTGGCGTAGTTCTCGCCGGTCATGCCCCACAGCACGACGCGGGTGGTAGCCGGCAAATCGTCGGCCAGCGCGGCGAGGGCCAGCGGCTTCACGGAGGGTGAGCGAGCGTCGATCACCAGCACCACCCGACGCCCGCCTGCCTCACGCAGCTCGCCGATCATGGCCAGCAGGTTGGGCACGCGCTGGACGCTGGCACGCGGATCGAGCCAGGCCGCGAAGCTACGCAGGAGGTCGAGGTCGGCTGTGGCCACCAGCACGAGCGGCAGGTGGTTCGATCCGCCACGCTCGACCGAGGCCGTGCCGATCACGCCGAGCGCGTTGGCCGTGCCGAGCGGGTAGTCGCGGGAGGACGGCGGCTCGTCGCCGTAGTCGTGGCGCTTGAGCTCCTGCAGCAGGGCCTCGAGCTGACCGCCCAGGTACGGGTCCGTCTTGCAGTCGTCGGGATCGACGTCGCGCCGCGGGACGATGCCCGAGACGGGGCGGCTGACGCTGTCCGCAAAGTCCGGCGGAAAGCTGCCGGTGCGCGCCACGTGGTCTCGCTCGGCGATGGCCGCGATGGCGCTGAGCTCGGTGAGCACTGGTTCAGCCAGCTCCGGACCCAGCGCGTCGCGCACGATGTCCGTGAGGGAACCGTGCAGGAATCGCCTGAAGCGCCGGGGCGAGGTCGGCAGGTCGCGCAGCGACTCCGCGTCGAGGGCGGCGCGCAAAATGCGATCGCGCACCTCCGGACTCACCACGCTGTCCAGCGTCTCCCGAAGTGCCTTGGAAATGTAGTCGCCGCCGATCCCAACCATCTGACGGTCTTCGCCGAGAGGAAACGAACTCGCGAAGGGTGGGAGCAAGGTGCCACAAGTCGGACCTCAATTCCATGCCCGATCCATT
>DATLIL010000196.1:0-5592 GCA_035539475.1 Polyangiaceae bacterium | reverse complement strand
CGCCCGCGAGGCCCAGGGTGGCGAGCCCCGAGACGACCCAGACAGCGCGGCGCTTGGGGCGCAGCGCGAGCATGTCCGGATCCAGATCGTCGTCGAGCGCGTAGGGCGAGAGGTTGGTGGTGAAGGGCGCCACGCTGTCGGGCGCGCGTGACGCCGGAGCCGGCGGCACGTAGGCCGCGGGCGGCTTCATCGGCGCGACGTACACCGCGGACGGGGTGTTCTCCTGCAGCCTGAGGGGCTCGGGCTCGTCATCGATGCTCGCGAGCTCGGCCAGCGTCACCCACTTGTTGTCGCCGACGCGGCAGACGAGCGCCGACTCCGAGAGGCGGTCCGCCTGAAAGGCTTCGTCGAGCTCGTCGAGCGACAGCGTCTCGACCTGGTTATCGGGCAGCAGAACGTAGAACAGATCCTCGCAATCGCCTTCGCTCATCTTTGCTCCTGAAAAAACCTTCGAGCTTCAACTACCTTGAAGCGAGCGGCGGCGATTGACCAGACCCCTCGGAGGTCATTCAGTATCAAAAATCTGGACGATTCTTGTTCTGGTTGAAGATTGCACGATGTTGCCTGCGCACATCCCCCAAGGGTTGCTCGAAAAACAACAGCGCGCGCGTTTCTTCAGAAAAGGCCTCAAACCCATCTTTCGAGCCAGCTCGCGCGGCGCGGGGCCATCGGATGGTGAAAGACGACGCTCCGCAGCGAGCCCGCCGACGGGCAGACTGGCACCCGCTTCGACGATCGTCGCCACGAACAGGGCGACGGCGACGATCAGCGCGACGAGCGACTGCTTAGGTGCGCACCACGTAGCCCAGACAATCGAGCCGAGTCCGTTCAGAGCCGCAGCAACGGCACCCAGCACCGCCAATTGCAAATCGCGGCGCGGGGGTGAATGCTGTTCGCTCTCATGGTGGATGTTCGGTCATCGCGGGTGTTCGATCGTGCTCTTTTGTCTTGGCTCGTCCTCGCCGTTGCCGGCGGCTGCGGTGAAACGTCGAAGGACGGCCAAAGCCCCGGCGTCACGCCTGGTGGAGCGGGAGAGGCGGGGGCGAGTGCCGCGGACGGAGGCGCGTCTGGCGCCACGAATGCGGCGGGGGCCGGAGGCGAGGCGGGTGAAGCGACGCTCGTGGGGTCATGTCCCGTGCCCGTCGACGATTGGGACGTCGTCGAGGGTGACGTCTTCTTCGGGACCGGCAACATGGTGGCCTCGGCCGACTGGATCGTCGCCTCGACTCAGGACGGCACCGTCCTGCTCCCGATCGACCCGCAGGCGCCCGAGGCGATGATGTCGCCGGTGCCGCTCGACGTCGACATCGGCTCGCCCGAGAGCGTGTGGCAAGGCGCAGACGCGCTTTACGTGCTCGGGGGCACGATGGACGAGGCCCTGATCGCGCGCGTCGAGACCAGCGGAGCGGTGACCACCGCGCCGATCCCCGGGATGCTGAGAGGCCCCGGGATCACGGCGGTCGCGCTCGCGGGTGAGCGCGTGGCGGTCGTTGGTGGCGATGGCTCGGGCGGTTTCGGAGTCTACCTGTTCGACGACGCGCTCCAGCCGATCGGCGACTTCTCGATGCCCATGCATAGCTTCGGTACGGTCACCACCGACGCCCAGGGGCTGCACCTCGCGGTGATCAACTCCGCGTCGGACGAGCTCGAGTTCTATCGCCTTCCCGACGCCGGGCCCGAGCTCGCGGGCAGTGCGGCGCTGCCCGCGAGCATCTATCCCTTTGCGCTGACGTGGGTCGGCGACGAGGTCTTCCTGCAGAACGAAGGAAAGATGGTGTTCATCGATCCCGCCGGCAATCAGCGGACCCTCGACGGTCCGAGCCAGGACGGCTCCAGCGACATCAGCGTGCTGACGTCGAGGACGACAGCGCTGGGCACCGTGTTCGCCGCCGAGGTCAACAACGGCATGTTCTTCGGCCTGCTGAACGACGGCGGCATCGACTTCTGGCTCGGGTCGACGGAGCAGAGCGTCTTCGCCGACGTCTTCGCCAGCGACACGGCGATCGGCGCCTACTACGTGGCGACGCTGCGGAACCGCGCGCTCGTCCACGTCGGCCGACGCTGTCCGGACTAGGGCCGTCCGCCCCAGCCCCAGTCCGCGCCTGCCTCGTTCTTGTCGTCCGACCCGGGGCAGCCGCCGTCGGCGCGGCCGTCGTCGCCATCGAAGCCGCCGTGGCCGTCGTCATCGTCACGATCGCCCGCGCCGCCGTGACCGTCACCATCGTCGGCGCCGCCATCGTGATCATCATCGTCGTCGTCGTCGTGATCGTCGTCGTCGTGATCGTCACCAGGGTAGCCGGGGGCCCCGCCAGCGCCGGCATCGACGCCGTCGCAGCCACCGAAGGCGGGCGGCTGGCCTTGGCCGTGCTTCTTGCCGATCGACGATTGAGCTGCCAGGGAGACGAGCTCTCCCTTCTGCTCTTCGTCGAGGTCGCCGGCGTCCACGCGAGCGCTCAGGTAGTGCGCGACGCAGGACACGTACTGCCCGTGGTTGTCCCAGGCGAGCTCCGGTGGGCAGGCGCTGTTGATCTGGGCGACCGCAGCGCAGAGCCCGTCGCCGTCGAGGTGACTGCCGGCGTTCTGCAGCGCGAGCTCGCCCGCGCTCAGTGTGTCCGAGTCACCCGAGCTACAGCCGAGCCCGATCAATGCCGTCGTTCCCAGAATGAGATGTCGTAAGGCAGTGTTCATGGGGGTAGCGCACAGCAAGTTGAATGCCGCGCCGCCGAGGCAAGTTGCAACGAGCGCGCTGCCTCCCGAAATGCCTACTGATTTGGTTTGTGGTGCGAGCTTTTGCCCAAGAGCGGAGCGACGCCGGTGACACAGCCCTGGCGAGCTTGCACCAAGCGCGACTTCAGTTCACCTGGACGTAGTCGATGTTCGTGCCTTCGTCGCCGGCGTCGCGTTGCAGCTTGAGTGTCGCGCCGTCGGGGACGGTGACGTTGACCGTGACGGTGCCGAAGGTGCCACCCCAGCTGTTCGTGGTCGGGAAGACGACGTCCTGGTTGTGCACGTCGTCGACGTAGAGGCTGAGCTGGCCGGGGTTGGCCATGGTGCAGTAGCCGATTTCCAGGCTGGTTCCGCCGATCACGTCGGGGAAGGTGATCGACGCGCCCTCGACCACGTTGGTGACCTGCTGGAAGCCCGAGGCGCCGTTGTCGCCCGAGGCCACGCACATCGAGAGCGTCGCGGCCTCCGCCTCGTAGTGGCCGTTGTCCGCCGGTGGATCGCCGATGCCCAGGCTGCAGGTGGTGCCGCCCAGGTAGATGGCGTTGTCGTTCTGCTCGCCGGCGATGTGCGAGTAGGTGTACTGCGACAGCGGCTTGGCAGTGCGCTCGATCACGTACAGCTCGCCGGCGACGGTCTCGAATTCGAGCACGGCGTCGGCGGAGGTGACGAGCACCATGTCGTCGGACGCGCGGCGCACCTGGGCCTCTTCGGACCAGGGATTGACGACCCTGGCCGTGTTTCCGAGCTGGCTCTTGATACCGACGTACTTGAGGTCCGCAGCGTCCTTCTCGGCGCTGACCAGGAAGCCGCCGCGCGCCGCCAGCGTGAAGCGCCCGATGAAGTTCTCGTCTGTCGGCAGCGCCGGGAGCACGCGGATGGCATCGCCCCAGCTATGCAGCAGCGACTCGTTGATCGCGAGCAGGTGTACGCCGTGGTACTCGAACACGCCGTTGGTGTTGTTGGTGAAGCTGTTCGGATAGCTCTGGTACTTCTGCAGCATGATCTTCATGCCGTCGAAGGCCTCGTCGCCGAGCCCGAGACGGGCCGCCTGCACGTGGTCGTTGGCCCACACGTTGTCGTAGGGGTTCGGGCGAACGTTCCAGGTTGCGACGGCGTTGTCATAGTCGGCAGCGCCCAGGCCGGTCAGGTTGTACGGCCAGATCAGCTCGCAGGAGACGTTTTCTCCGTTGCTTTCCGCGACCGCGGGCGGATCGTGCGGCAGCCAGGCGTCGCCGTCGAGCTGGTACGGGTGCAGGTTGTCGAGCACGTCCTGCAGCTCGGGGCGCAGCGCGGCGTCGAGGCCGAGCTGTTCACTGACCGCGATCACGCGCGGAAAGAGCAGGCGCACGGCGGCGAGATCGGTGATCGCGTTCTTCACGTCCCAGTACGTCTCGTGCGCGTTCCCGTCCGCCATGAAGTACTCGCCGCTGCCGGCGTCGTGGCTCAGCATGCCGAGGTAGAACTTGGCGGCTTCGCGCATGTACGGATACGCCGTCTGCTCCAGGTACGTCTGGTCGCCGGTGTACTCGTACTGGTTGTACATGTTCATCGCGGCTTCGGTGCCGGTCGACCAGATGTGATCGGTGTACGTGCTGCTGACGGTGCCGTTCGGGTTGCCGTCCCAGCCCATGGTCTCCGGCACCCACAGCCCGTCGATGCCGTAGCGGTTCTGCGTGTCGGCCTTCAGTACGTCGTAGTTCCGCGCGTACATGTTGTTGAAGGTGTCGACGATCTCCGGGTGGTTGGAGGCCAGGAACGAGTGGTAGACGTCGCGCTGGTTCCAGTACCAGTAGGCGCTGCTCCACTTGGTATTGTCTTCGGTCGCGCGGAACGTGCCGTTGATGAAGTGGAACGGGTAGTTGCCGTACGAGCCCGCCGCGATGATGTACGTCGAGAGGTAGTACATGCTCTCGAGGTAGTCGGCTTCGCCGTTGACCCCGGAGTACTGCACGAACGATTTGGCCCAGAAGTCGTGCCAGAACGCCTGGTATTCGGGCTGCGTGGCGCTGAAACCGGCGGTCGTGGCTGCGCTCAGCGCGGCCTTGGCTTCGGTGACCGAGTCGTTGTTGGGCGCGTTCAGCCGGCTCGCGAGCACGACCCAGATCGTGTAGCTCGACGCCGGATCGATCGTCAGTCGCACGCCGTTCCCCGTCGTCTCGGTCGTGAAGGCGGCGCCCTCCACCGTCGCGGCCAGCGTGTAGCCGAAGTCCTGGGGATCTGCCTGCCCGCGGCTGAAGCCGGCGCTCGCGGTCTCGGCGTAGGTCGTGACCGCCTTCCAGGTGTCGAGGTTCGGGACGCCGGCGTGGTTCACCAGCGCCGCCACGTCCCACAGCGTGAGCTCGAGCGTTGCGCTCACGACGTCGACGCGCGCATCCTCGACGTGGATGCCGAGCAGCTCCGAGTTCGGCGCGCCCAGGATCGACACCACGCGATCGTCGGCGTAGCGCGTGACGAGCGTGCCGTCGTAGAGCGCGAGGCGCTGCTGAAAGCCGTCGCTGCCCTCAGCGAGCGGCGGATCGGTCGCAAAGCGCGCGAGCCCGCCGGAGAACGCCGTCTGCTGCGAGACGTCCACCCCGGAGATCTGCATGGTGAGATCGGCGTCGTTCCACACCATGGCTCCCACGCGCCCGTTGCCGACGGTCAGGCCGTAGATCGGATTGGCGTTGGGCTCGTTGTAAACGACGTCGTGTTTGGAGATGTACGTCGCGTAGTCGACGTTGAGCGCGCCGGTCTGGAGGTTCAGGGCGTGGCCGGTCGGACCATTCTCGGGCGTGTTGGGATCGAACCCACCTCCGCTACCGGCGTTGCCGCCATTCGTGGTCCCCGCCGTTCCGCCGCCCCCGCTCGTTCCGCCGCCGTCGGTGC
>DATLIL010000195.1:0-10727 GCA_035539475.1 Polyangiaceae bacterium | reverse complement strand
GCCTGGAGCGGCACCACGACAACATCGTCGTTTCGCGCAGCGTTCACGACGCACTAGAAACGGCGCGCGATCTGGTGCTGCTCTCGCCCGAGTGGAACTCGGCGAGCATGAGGCCGCCACCCTCATGAAAGCAGTTTTGGGTCGGGACCCAAAACCAGGGGGTGGGGCCCCGCGAGATTTACTCGCGCGGGTGCGGGGGCTGCGCCCCCGATGAATCGGAGCGAGTGCGCGCGCTACGAAGTAGCGCTGCCGGCGAAGCCGGCGCGCACTAGAGCGGGTGACCCTGCGCCACCCAGGTTTCCACGAGCTGGATCTGCTCGGGCGTGAGTGACGGCAGGCCGAGCGGCATGCCGCGCACGCTCTGGCTCGGACGGCCCCCTTCTTCGGCCTGTCGCGCCAGCAGCGCCGCGACCAGGCGCGGGGTACCGTCGGATAGCTTTTCGAACAAGCTGTGGCGTTCGCCGTCGGCCGCCAGGAGGCCCGAGGAAATGCCGCGGTGCGAGCTCAGATCCACCCGGCGTGGAGCAAAGCCAAAGCCGCCGTCGAAGCCGGGACCGCCGTCGCCGAAGCCGGTCTCCGTGTTCGAGTGGCAATGCCGACAGGTCACCGAGAAGACTTGCTTGTCGACCTCGGCGAACGACACCTGGCGCTCCAGCAGCGCCAGGCGCGGCGGTGCTGCGCTGGTCCGAGGCGTGAGCGGCGTCCGAGTGACGAAAGCGACCAGGTCGCTGATCTCCTGGTCGCCGAGCCCCAGCTTGGGCATCAGCGTCGTCGGCTTCAGACGCTTGGGGTCGCGTAACCAGAGGGCGGTGGTTTCGGGCGCCAGCCGTTCGCGTGCGAAGCGTAGATCGGTGGCGAGCTCGACCGCTGCTCCGTTGCCGCGCGCTGCGGGCCAGTCGGCGACTCCGCTGAATGCATGGCAGCTCGCACAGCCGCGCTCCATCGCGAGCTCGCGTCCGCGTTTCACGTCACCAGTCGCCGGGCGTTCGGGGGCCGTGGGTATCTCACCGCGCGCTTGCAGGTAGGCCACGATGTCGGCGCCCTCTTCGCTGGACAGCGCGAGTCGCGGCATGGTCGAAACCAGCGCCGGGCGCAGATCGTGCGGCTCCTGCAGGTAACCCTCGAGCCACTCGCGCTTCAGACGGCCGAGCGCATCCAGCGATGGCACGTGCGAGACGCCGGCGATGCCGCGCTTCCACTCGGCGAGCTTCTCGGCGGGTGCGCTGACCTTGCCGCCCTCGATCTCCTGGTGACAGCGCACGCAGTGCCGTTCGCTGGGCAGCGCCGTGAGCCCCGTGCCCTCGTGACAGCGGTGACACTCGAAGCGCTCGACCAGGGTCCGGCCGCGTTCCGCGTTTCCTGCGGCCACGGGCTGAGGCTCGGCGACCATCGCGCTCGGGCTGGCGCTGATGCTGGACTGGGTCGCGGGCGCTGGCGCGGGGACGGCGCGCTCCTCGCACGCCGTCAGAGCCAGCACCAGCGCCGCGATCAATCGGATGGTCGACATCAGCCGCGGGCGACGTTGTTGCACGACGTCTCGACGGACTTGCCGGCCAGCGCTCTGCAGCGCTCCAGCGCCACGTGCTCACCCTTGGCGTCGCCCGCCTGGCGGCGCAGCTCGGCCAGAGCCTTGTAGCCCTGCGGGGTGGCGACCAGATCGCGCGCAGCGAGCTTCTCCAGGATCTCGCGCGCCCTCGGGCGCTGGGCGTCGACCTTGGCCATCGTCTCCGCGAGATCGGTGAGCATCGCCGGGTCGTCCTGCTTCTTGTCCGACTGGCGTTGCAAAACGCCCACTGCCCACTCGAGGTTGGCAGCGCGCAGGGCCGGCGTCTTGCCGAGCCATGTGTTCTGCACTTCGCGAGGAATGGCGAGATCGTTTGCCAGCGCGCCGTCGCCGCGCGCGAGAGACAGGGCCAATACCCGTTCTGCCCGCGCGATGAGAGCGCTCTTGGTGCCGTCGAGCGTCTTGATGTGGGGAATCATGCGCACGACGCTGGCGCCGGCGTCGGCGATCTTGCCGCCGTTCAGCGCCTTTTCGGCCTGAGCGACGCCGTGGATGCGGGGATCGATGCGCATGATCGGAAACCACTCCCCGCCACAAGCGTGCGCATCACTGCCGCTTGCCGTGACGAACATCGCTGAAGCCAACGCAATACTCATGACCAAGAACCTGCTCGACATCGTTTCCTCCAATACAGAACGAACGCTGGAACTGCGTTTCCCTTTCATCGAAAAGGGGCAGCAGTGTGTGACAGCAGTTACTGACCGAAGGTTTCTCAGCAACGCTCACGCCAGCGCCTGCCGCTGCAGATTTCTAGGCAAATATCGCGTGTTGTCAGCGTCGGCACTCTTTGCGCCGTGGCCCGACGGCAGCACCTGCGTGTCAGCGCATCCACGTATCCACGTAATGCTGGTCGAGAGGGAAGGAATGAGTGTCTCACTCCGTACGACGATGGTTGTGAGTTTGCGCCCATTCGGACATACGTGTCTCGTATTGCGCTGTTGACAACAAAGCGGTGCGCCTCTAATGAGCGCGCATGTCCACCGTTAACGATCAGATTCGAGAGAGAGTTGAAGCATTCGCAGAGGAGCTCACCGAGCTCATCCGCGCTGCTGCCATGGAGACCGTGGCGAGCGCGCTGGGAGAGGGCGCCGTGGGGGGTGGGCGTGGCCGTGGTCGCGGTCGTCGCGCAGCAGCGGCGGTCGCCGTGCGCGTTGGCCGTCGCGGCGCGCGCGCAGCTTCTCGTGAAAAGGGTGCCAAGCGGCCCCCGCAGGAGATCGAGAAGCTGACGGCCAAGCTAGGCGACTACGTGAAATCGAACCCCGGCCAGCGCATCGAGCAGATCGCCAAGGGCATGGGGACGAGCACCAAGGAGCTCAACCTGCCGGTCAAGAAGCTGATCGCCACGAAGGCGATCAAGACCCGCGGACAGAAGCGCGCGACTCAATACTTCCCGCGTTGAGACGAAAGCTTCGCAATGGCGAGAAGCCACCTCACGAGTCGTGGGGTGGCTTTTTCGCTAATAGGGGTAGCCGCAGAGCTCGAGCGCGTAGCCGCAGGCAGCATCGATCGGTACGTCGCTGACGAACGAGGTGGCGCCGCCGAAGTCGTCAGTGCAGTCGCAGGCTATCTGGCCACCACCGATCGCGGAGCAGTACGCGTAGTAGTAGGCCTCGGGGCACATCAGCGTGGCCTGGCAATCGACAGTGCCGGTATAGAACGAGCCCGGGCACGACGGGGGCGGAGGCGGTGGTGGCTCACCGCCGTCGACACAACTCTGCGCCTGCTGCACGATCTCGAAGCACGCCTGCAAGGCCCCGGACAGGGCCTGGTCGCAGCCGAGATCCGGGTTGAAGTAGATGTTCAGGCAGTCGAGGGCCTCGAGCGTCGTGTCGCGACACTCGCGCGGTCCGCCGCCGAACTGGTCCACACAATTCCAGGTGCAGTTCTCGGGCGTTCCCGCGTCTGCCGGGCACGCCATGGAGTAGGGCCCGCAGAACTGCTCGCATGCGGCTTCGATCCTCCGTCCACTGCCGCCCCCTTTTCCGCCAGCGCCCGCGACGCCGCCGACGCCACCGCCACCGACGCCGCCCGCAACGCCGCCGATGCCTGCCGCACCTGCGACGCCCGTCGTTCCGCCCTGGACTCCGCCACCAGTGGCGATACCGGCTTCTCCTCCGCTCGACTGCCCGCCACGGCCGCCGGCCGAGGAGCCGCCTTTCGACTTCCCGTCGGTGCCCGCCGTCTCGCCGGTTCCCAGGAAATCCTCCTGGTCCAGCGTCGTTCTCGCGCCCATGCAGCCGAGCGCGGCGAGGGTGGATAGCCCGGCCGCCCAGGAAGTGAAGCCTCTAAGCGACATGAACAGTCCCCGACTCTAGCGGATCGCCGAGCGCTTCGCATGGGAGCTCGACGTATGGGCCTTCACCGCTCGACGGCCTCCGCGAAAAGTGGCGCTGATCGCGCGACGTTGGCAAGGTAGGACAGTGACCCACCTCGCGAAGGCCTAACGCTCGCCTCAGAGCGAGGCTAGTCTGTCCGAACTTGGTACTCTGGGTGTATTGATGGCCGAAGCTCCCGCCCTCCGTAATGACGGCCCCCCCGCCGTCGGTGACGTGATTGCGGAGAAGTACCGCGTCGAGAGCGTCGTCGGCACCGGAGGCATGGGCGTCGTGCTCGCGGCGCGCCACCTGCAGCTCGGTCAGACCGTTGCCATCAAGGTGCTCTCGGCCCCGGAGGAGTCGCGGCGGCTAGAAGCCAATACTCGCTTCATCCGCGAAGCGCAGGCCGCGGCAATGCTTCGCAGCGATCACGTCGTGCGCATCTACGACGTCGGTACGCTGGAGAGCGGATTGCCGTTCATGGTGATGGAGCTCTTGCGCGGCTCCGACCTCGGCGATCTGCTGGACCGCGAGATCAAGCTCGACCAGTCGTTGGCCGTCGATTTCGTGCTGCAGGCCTGCGACGCCATCGCGGAGGCTCACGATGCAGGCATCGTGCACCGCGATCTCAAGCCTTCCAACCTGTTCGTGAGCGAGCGCAGCGACGGCTCCCCGCTGCTCAAGGTGCTCGATTTCGGCATCTCCAAGTCGATGTCGGGAACCGCCAACAGCGTCGACGGTACCCTGACCTCGACCCGCGCGGTGATGGGCTCGCCCTACTACATGTCACCGGAGCAGGTTCGCGATGCGCGTCGCGTCGACGGCCGCAGCGACATCTGGGCGCTCGGCGTGATCTTGCACGAGTCGCTCACCGGCGAGCCCGCTTTCCAGGCCGACACCTTCCCGGGCGTGTGCGCGGCGATCGTTGCCGACCCGCCCATTCCCGTGCACAACCTGCGGCCCGACGTTCACCCCGAGCTCGAGTCGATAGTGATGCGCTGTCTGGAGAAGGATCCGGGGCGCCGCTTTCAGAGCGTGCAGGAGCTGGTCGAGGCGCTGTTGCCGTTCTCCTCGCGCGTCACCTCTGGGTCAGCCAGAAAGTTCGGCTCGAGAGGGGGCCGGCCCGCGAGCGCCGGCTCTGCCGCGCAGGCCGCATCCGCGCCGCGCTCGGGAGGAGGCAGCCGCTCCTTCATCGAAGGCGCGACCCTCTCCGCTGAATCCGGCCCTGCCGAGTCCGGGCGTTCGGTGAAGGTCATCACCGGCGATACCAAGACCAAGCTCTCGGCTGACGTGGAGCGAGCAGCCTCGGAGCCGCCGCCGGCACCCGCGCCGCCACCGCCTGCTCGGCGCTGGCTCGTGCCGGGCGGAATCGCCGCGGTCGTCACGGTTGCCATCGCGGCGGGCCTCAGCTTCATCGGTAAGAGCCCAGCCCCGGCGGCGACCATCGCGCCGACGGTCGCCGCAGCGCCGGCACCGGTCGTGGAGCCGTTCGTGCTCGGCATCGAATCCAGCCCGCCTGGAGCAGACGTGTTCGAGGGCTCGGTGTCGCTCGGCACCACACCCCTGAAACTGACGATGGCTTCGCCCGAGGCGGGCAAGCTTCGCGTGCTGCAGCTGCGCAAGCCTGGTTTCAAGCCGTACACGCTGGAGCAGGGACCGGCTCGTGGCGAGGTCCGGATCCACGCCGCGCTGGTGGCCGAGGAGACCCCGCCCGCGAGCAGCGCCGAAGTCGAAGCACCGCAGGCTACGCCCTCGGCGACGGCACAGATTGTGGCCGTGCCCGCGCGACGCCCGGCCCCACAATCGGCCCCCGCCAAGAAGCCGCCGATGGCCTCCCCGGCGGCCACTCCGGCAGATATTCGTTTGCAACGCTGACGCGGGCAGGCTTCCTTTCTCGTTGATGCGTGGTCTGCAGCGAAGTTGCGCGCTCGTGTTCGCGCTGGTCGTGGCGTTCAGCGTCGATGCGCGAGCCGACGACTCGGCGGACGAGGCCGATCTCAAGTTCAACCTCGGCGCCGAAGCCTATCAGCGCCGCGACTACCGCACCGCGCTCGAGCACTTTCTGGCTTCCAACCGGCTCGTGCCGAACCAGAACGTCGTCTACAACATCGCTCGCTGCTACGAGCAGCTCAAGCAGTACCCGGAAGCATTCCGCTACTACACGCAGGCGCTCGAGGCGGAGAAGGAGCCGGCTGCGCGTGAACGCATCCAGAAGGCGCTCGATCAGATCCGGCGCTTCGTCGCGGTGCTGGAGATCAAGAGCGAGCCGCCCGGCGCCACGATCTACGTCGATCGCAAGGATCTCGGTCCGCGCGGAGAGAGTCCGCGGGCGCTCGGCCTGCAGCCGGGCCAGTACACCGTCATCGTCGAGCTGGCGGGCTATTACCCCGCCCAGCAGAGCGTTCCCGCCACCGCCGCCGGCCAGACCAAGCGCATCCTGATCAAGCTCGAGCCCATTCTCGGCCGTGTCAGCATCGGCGCGGGGGTAAGCGGCGCGAGCGTCCGCGTCGACGACCCGAAGGGCGAGGTTGCATGCGTTGCACCGTGCGAGCTCGAGCTGCCGCCAGGTCGCCATGCGTTGCATTTCGAACGCGCCGGCTACCGCAGCAACGAGACGCTGGTCGACGTCGTCGCACGCCGCACGGTCAGCGTCGACCCGCGCCAGGAAGCGCTCACGGGGTCACTCGTCGTCAGCACCGACGAGCCAGGCGCCGTGATCGAGGTCGACGGCCGTCGTCTCGGCTTCACGCCTGCGGTCTTGTCGTTGCCGGTCGGTGTGCACGAGGTCCGGCTTCTGCTCTCCGGCTTCAAAGCGGTCCAGCGCAGCACTGCCATCGCGAACGGCGCCGAGACGCGCCTCGACGTCGCCCTGACCCAGACCGAGGAAGTGACCGCCGCCTCGCGCGTGACCGAGTCGGTGGAAGACGCGCCGAGCTCGGTGTCGATCGTTCCGCACAAGGAAATACGCGTGATGCGCTACCCGACCATCGCCGAGGCGCTGCGCGGTACGCCGGGCGTGTACCTGTGGGACGATCGCTCCTACGTCACGCTGGGCTTTCGTGGCCTTGGCCGCTTGGGTAGCTACGGCAATCGCGTGCTGGTGCTGGTCGACGGCCACCCGCTCAACGACAACTGGATCGGCTCGTCGTACGTCGGCTACGACGCGCGCTCCAGCCTCGGTGACGTCGAGCGCATCGAGGTGGTGCGCGGCCCGGGGTCGGTGCTCTACGGCACGAACGCCTTCTCGGGCGTGGTCAACGTCGTCACGCGACGCGAAGGCAGCCCGGGAGAGGCGTCGCTCGGGGCGGAGGGCGACGGCGTGGCGCGGGCCCGCGTGCGCGCCAACGCGCCGCTCGGCGAGAAGTCCGGCATGTGGGCCAGCGCGGGAGTGGCTCGCGGCGACGGGCGCGACTTCTTTTTTCCGGAGTACGTCAGCGACACGCCGCCCGAGGTCGCGGGCAATGCGCGCGACGCGGACGGTTTCGACGCCGGAACGCTCGAGGGCCGCGTGTGGCACGACTGGGTCTCGGCCGGTTGGTACATGTCGGTCCACGACAAGCAGATCCCGACCGGCGCCTACGATACGATCCTCGCCGACCCGCGCGCGAAGCAGCGGGACGCTCGCTATTCGCTCGAGCTCAAGGCGGAGCCGCGCTTCTCCGACGCCCTGTCCGGACTGACACGGGTGCATCTCAATCACTACCGCTTTCGTGGTGGCTACCCGCGACCGGAGGTAGACGGCGGCCTCGAGATCGATACCTTCCGGGGGTCGTGGGTCGGCCTGGAGCAGCGCTTCGATTGGAGTGTCAGTGACGCGTTCCGCTTCACGGTCGGCGGTGAAGGTCAGGTGCACTTTCAGGTCGAGCAACAGGCCAGCGACAACGCCGGTGTCTTTCTCGACGAATCACGGCCGTTCGAGATCGGCGCCGCCTACGCCCTGATCGACGGACGCGTCAATCCCGCGCTGCGTCTCTCGGCCGGCGCCCGCCTCGACGTCTATTCGACCTTCGGTTCGTCGATCAACCCGCGCGCAGCGGTGATCGTCAAGCCGTACGACGGCGGCAACACCAAGCTCATGGGCGGCAAGGCCTTCCGCGCGCCGAGCGTTTACGAGCTCTACTACAACGACGACGGCTTCACGCAGATCGCGAGCACCGACCTGCAGCCCGAGAGCATCTACTCGCTCGAAATCGAGCACACACATCGCTTCTCGCCCACGGTCACCGGCAGCGCCGCCGTCTTCAGCAACTACGTCAAGGGGCTCATTCTCGAAGCGGGTGAGGGCGACGAGGCCGATCCGCTCTACTACGTGAACTCCGATGTTCCGATCGCGACGGTGGGCGGCGAGCTCGGCGTGCGTCGCGACTGGCGCCAGGGCTGGATGCTGGGCGTTTCTTACGCCTACCAGCATTCGCGGTTCCTCGAGGGCGACTCGCTGTCGGACCTCGTGACGCTGAAGAAGAGCCCCGACTACCGCAAGGTAGCGAACTCCCCCGAGCACCTGGCATCGATCAAGGGCGCGGTCCCGATCCTGGGTCGTGCCGTGATGCTCGGCTCGCGGCTGACCTTCGAAGCCGGGCGCTACGACCGCAACGAGGTCGTCACGGACGCGCCACAACACAAGACCGAGGCGTTCGCCGTCTGGGACGTCGTGTTCTCGGGCGAGGAGACGCGCTGGGGTCTGTCGTGGGCTGCCGGCGTGTACAACGCGTTCGACTGGCGCTACTCGCTTCCCGTCAGTTCCGAGTTCCGCCAGGACTCCGTTGCACAAAGTGGCCGCACGTTCCTCGTGTCCGCCGATCTGAATTTCTAGCGAAAATCTCGTCGTCGCCGCTGGCCGAGATTGAATGACGCGGTGCGCGTCACTATGGTCTCGGCCGTGACCCTCTCCGGTGCCCAGTTTCTCGGTCCTGAAGTTTCTCGCGACGCTCCCTCGCAGTTCTCGGCGTGCGAGCCCGCCAGCGGAAAGGCGCTCGAGCCCGCGTTCGCGGAGGCTTCGGCGCGCGAGGTCGACGCGGCCATGGCCCTGGCGGACGCAGCGTTCAAGACGCTCTACGCCACGAGCGGAGCACGTCGGGCCGAGTTGCTCGAGGCCATCGCCGATGAAATCGTGGCGCTCGGTGACGCGCTGATCGAGCGCGCCGGGCTCGAGACGGGCCTGCCAGCGGCGAGGTTGACCGGCGAGCGCGCTCGCACGGTGGGTCAACTCAAGCTGCTGGCGAGCTACGCGCGCGAGGGCTCGTGGGTCAACGCCCGGGTCGATCGCGCCGACCCTGCGCGTCAACCTCTGCCCAAGCCCGACGTCCGCTCGATGTTGCGCCCGCTCGGGCCCGTGGTCGTGTTTGCGGCCAGCAACTTCCCGCTCGCGTTCTCGGTAGCCGGCGGCGATACGGCGTCCGCGCTGGCGGCGGGCAATCCGGTGGTGGTGAAGGCACACGCTGCGCACCCCGGCACGAGCGAGCTCGTGGCCGGCGCCATCCAGCGTGCGGTCAAGCGTACTGCGTTTCCCGAAGGCACCTTCTCCATGCTGCAGTCATCGGGCTACGAGGTCGGTATCAAGCTCGTGCAACACCCGCTGACGAAAGCGGTCGCCTTCACCGGTTCGCTCGCCGGAGGCCGCGCGCTGTTCGATGCCGCCGCGGCGCGCTCCGAGCCCATCCCCGTGTTCGCCGAGATGGGCAGCCAGAATCCGCTGATCGTGCTGCCGGGGGCCCTGGCAGCTCGCGGAGCAGACATCGCTGCCGGCCTGCATCAGTCGCTCACGCTGGGTGTGGGCCAGTTCTGCACCAACCCCGGCCTGATCCTCGTCCTGGCCGGTGCTGAAACAACTGCATTTCTCGCAGCTCTGGCCGAGCGTGTCGCCTCGACCCCGGCCGGAACGATGCTCGCGCCACGCATCGCCGAGGGGTACCAGGGCGGCGTCGCCAAGGCCTCCAAGGTTGCCGGCGTGAGCGTCGTCGCTCAGGGCGCGGCCGGCGGCACGGGCTGCACGGGAACGGCGACGCTGCTCAGCACCAGCGCGACCACCTTCCTCGCCTCGCCCGAGCTCGCGCATGAAATCTTCGGACCGTGTGGTCTGGTCGTCGAGTGCGCAGGGATCGCGGAGCTCGAGCGCGTGGTCTCGAGCCTGGGTGGACAGCTCACGGCGACGTTGCACGCCAGCGACGAAGAGCTCGCGACCCACACGCGCCTGTTCGACCTGCTCGAGCGCCGCACTGGCCGCGTGATCATCGGTGGTTACCCCACGGGCGTCGAGGTCTGCCACGCGATGCAACACGGCGGCCCCTACCCATCCACCACGGACTCGCGGTTCACGTCGGTGGGCACGAACGCGGTCCTGCGCTTCGCTCGCCCGGTCTGCTACCAGAGCGTCCCCGACGCCCTCCTCCCCGAGGAGCTCAGGAACGCCAATCCGCGGCGGATCCTGCGGCTGGTCGACGGCAACCACAGCCGCGAAGCGTTCTAACTACCCGCCGAAGGCGGGCCGATCGGCTTCGGGATCGGGATCGGACTCCGGGCCGTGCGCAGTGCGGGCCGTGCGCGGCTGCAATGGGTGCGGAGCGCTCGGTGTGAGCGAGGAGGCCTGGAGTGCGCTGCTTGCGCGCCCGTTACGGCGAGGGGCCCCGACCGATCAGCGGGAAGCGTGGCTCAGCGGAACGCGTGGGGGCGGTGGGGTTCGGGGACGCGCACGGTGAGCACGGGGACCTTGGCGTGGCGGATGACGCGTTCGGCGACGCTACCGATCAAGAGGTGTTTGAAGCCCGTGCGGCCGTGGCTGCCCATCACGACGAGGTCGTAGCCGGTGGCGGCGACCTCGACGATCTTGGTGGCGGGGATGCCCTCTTCGT
>DATLIL010000194.1:0-3172 GCA_035539475.1 Polyangiaceae bacterium | reverse complement strand
ACCACCGCCGCCACCCTCTGAGCCTGCTCCAGCGCTGACGACGCCAGCCAGGCCCGCAGCGCGCCCGTCTCTCAAGGCGGTCAAACGGACGCCCAGCCTGCGCGACGAGCTCTCGCTGCTGACGGAGGTTCGAGCCGCGCTCCAGCGCGGCGACGGCGTCACGGCGCTCCGCCTGCTCGATCGACACGACACCAGCGACCGCCAGCTGCTGGCGGAACGAGCCGCAGCGCGTGTGCTCGCGCTGTGTGCCTCGGGCAAGACGGATGAGGCCCGCGAGGCGGCGGCGGAGTTTGCACGCCGGCACCCGGGCTCGCTGCAGCTCTCGGCCGTGGCTCGCTCGTGCGCCGGGGAGCGCTGATTTCGACACGGATTTCGGATCGAGCCGCCATGTTCGGGCCATGAAGCGAGCGCTTCCGTTGCTCTGGTTCCTTGGTCTTGCCTCGGCCGGCTGTTCCGACTCGGGCAGTGAGTCCCCTGCGCAGGATCCACCGAGCGCCGTACGGATCGAGGTCGAACGCCGGATCGACGAAGCCGTCGACGCCGGCTTTTCAGGGGCGATCCTGGTGAGCCTCGACGGCGAGCGCCTGGTCGCCAGCGGGCATGGTCTGGCCGACCGCGAGAGCGAGACGCCGAACAACGTCGAGGCGGCCTTCGACGTCGGCTCCATCATGAAGACACTGACCGCGCTGGCGCTGTTCAGCCTGGCAGAAGAAGGAGCGCTCTCGCTGGCCGACACGCTCGCCGAGCTCTTACCCGACGTGCCCGCCGACAAGGCCGAGATCACCTTGCTGGAGGTCGTGCAGCACAGCGCCGGCTTCGACGAGTACCACGACACGATGGGCGACTTCGAGCCGATGACCCGACTCGAGGCGCGCGCCAGGATCCTCGAACAGGAGCTCCTGTTCGAGCCCGGTAGCGACGAGGCCTACTCGAACTCGGGCTACACGCTGCTGGCAGACGTCATCGAGACCGTGTCGGGCAGCGCTTTCACCGACTACGTGCGGCAAGCCGTGCTCGAGCCCGCCAGCATGGCTCACAGCGGCTTTTACCCGGACGAGCTGTGGCAAGACGTCGACACGGCGATTGGCTACGACGCCTCGACCTTCGGAGAGAACGATCCGGCAACCTGGCCGTACACCTGGGCCCTGGTCGGCAACGGTGGGCTGGTCGCGACAGTCATCGATCTCGAGCGCCTCGGCCTCGCGCTCTGGAGCGGCGCGTTGCTGGGACCGGAGACGCAGGCAGGGTTTCACGACGACTACCTGTCGCTCGGCGAGGCGGAGCTCTCGGGCGAAACGGTCTACGCCGAGGCGGGTGCAGGCGACTACGGCCTCGGCGGGGTCGTGCTCGAAGCTCCCGAGCGCGGCACCCGCGTGGTGATCGCGACCAACACCTACGAAGCCTTCGACGTCGAGACCTTCGCGGTCGAGCTGATGACCTTCCTCCTGGAAGGCGAGTAGCTCAGGGCCGAGGCGCTTCTTTCGTGCGCAGCTGCACGAGTTTCTGCTCCTGGATCAACTGCGCCTCGGCGTCGTCGGAGTAGTCGCTGTGGCAGCCGGCGCGGTTGCCGGAGCGAGCTCCGACGGCGCTCTGCGTCTTGCTGGCCAGACGGTGGATCTCGTCGGGGCTGAGCACACCGCGCTTCTCGAGGATCTCGCGCTGCTCGGGGCTCAGCGCCGGCGACTTCATCACCCGCTCGCGCTCGAAGCCCTGGGCCTTGCCGCTGCCGAACTCGACGATCTCCTTGGAGATGCGCACCGAGCACCAGTCGTGGCCGCACATGCCGCAGAAGTCGGTGTCCACGTCGAGATCTTCGTCGTGGTAGGCGCGCGCGATATCGGAGTCGAAGGCGAGCTCGAAGTGCTTCTCCCAGTTGAGTGCGGCTCGCGCCTTGGTCAGGCCGTCGTCCCAGTCGCGCGTCTGGGGGATGCCCAGCGCGACGTCCGCGGCGTGGGCCGCGATCTTGTAGGCGATGCAGCCCTGCTTGACGTCGTCCTTCTTGGGCAGCCCGAGGTGCTCCTTGGGCGTGACGTAACAGAGCATGGCTGCGCCGTGGAAGGCGGCGGCGGTGGCGCCGATCGCGCTGGTGATGTGATCGTAGCCGGGGAAGACATCGGTCACGAGCGGGCCGAGCACGTAGAAGGGCGCACCGTGGCAGACCCGGCGCTGGTGCTTCATGTTGTATTCGATCTGATCGAACGGAACGTGACCGGGGCCCTCGACCATGACCTGGCAGCCCTTGCGCCAGGCGCGCTCGGTGAGCTCACCCAGCGTGTCGAGCTCGGCGAGCTGCGCGTCGTCGCTGGCGTCGCCCAGGCCGCCGGGGCGCAGGCCGTCGCCGAGCGAGAACGAGACGTCGTACTCGCGCATGATGTCGCAGATCTCGTCGAAGTGCGTGTAGAACGGGTTCTGCTTCTTGTGCACCAGCATCCACTTGGCGATCAGCGAGCCGCCGCGGCTGACGATGCCGATCAAGCGGTCGCGGACGAAGGGCAGGTGCTCGCGCAGCACGCCGGCGTGGATGGTGAAGTAGTCGACGCCCTGCTTGGCCTGATGCAAGAGGCTCTCGAGGATGACCTTCTCGGTCAGGTCCTCGATCTTGCGACCGATGATCATCGAGTACACCGGCACGGTGCCGATCGGCACGCTCGAGGCCCGGATGATGGCGTCGCGGCAGGCGTCGAGGTCGCCGCCGGTCGAGAGATCCATGACCGTGTCGGCGCCCCAGCGCTGCGACCAGAGCAGCTTCTCGACCTCCTCGTCGGTGCTGGACGAGATCGGCGAGGCGCCCATGTTGGCGTTGATCTTGGTACGGCTGGCGCGGCCGATGGCCATGGGCTTCAGGCCGTAGCCGAGGTGCACGCGGTTGGCCGGGATGATCATGCGCCCCGCGGCCACCTCGTCGCGGATTTGCTCGGGGCTGAGGTGAGGCTCGCGCGCGGCGACGAGGGTCATCTCGGGCGTCACGACGCCGGCCCGCGCCTGCTCGAGCTGCGTCACCGCGTTCGCGCGAGGCTCCGCCGGCATGAAATCCCAGGCCGTCTTGCTGCTCGGCGCCGGCATGCCCGGCGTGTCGGGCGACGAAAATGACAGCGGTCCGCCGATGTTCGCGGGCATGGCGAACGACCCGGGGTTCGTGCCTTCACGCGCGCTGGAAGGATTGCGGGCGCCG
>DATLIL010000193.1:0-3655 GCA_035539475.1 Polyangiaceae bacterium | reverse complement strand
ATATCCTCGAGACCATCGGCCGCACCCCAGCCGTTCGGCTGCACAGGCTCGCCCCGCCTCACGTCGAGCTGTACGTGAAGGTGGAGGCGTTCAACCCGCTCGGCTCGGTCAAGGATCGGCTGGCCATCGGCGTGATCGAGGACGCCGAACGCAGAGGCCTGCTCCGGCCAGGGCAGACCGTGGTCGAGGCGACGAGCGGCAACACGGGCATCGGCCTGGCCATGGTCTGCGCCCAGCGAGGCTATCCCCTCGTCATCGTCATGGCCGAGAACTTCAGCGTCGAGCGGCGCAAGCTGATGCGCTTTCTCGGCGCCAAGGTCGTGCTGACTCCGGCGGCGGAGAAGGGTACCGGCATGCTGCGCAAGGCGGTGGAGCTCGCCGAGACACACGGCTGGTTCCTCACCCGCCAGTTCGAGAACGAGGCCAACGCCGAGATCCACTCGAAGACGACGGCACGCGAGATCGTCGAGGACTTTGCGGACGAACGGCTCGACTACTGGGTCACCGGGGCGGGGACCGGCGGCACGCTCAAGGGCGTCGCCCGCGTACTGCGTGCGGAGCGGCCCGACACGAAGATCGTGCTGTGCGAGCCGGACAACTCGCCCATGCTCGGCAGCGGCATCGCCCAGCCGCGCAAACCCGACGGCTCCGCGGACGGCAGCCATCCGCTGTTCCGCCCGCACCTCGTGCAGGGCTGGAGCCCCGATTTCGTCCCGCATCTGGCGGAGCAGGCGCTGGCCGACAAGCTCGTGGATCGCATCGTGCCCATCGCCGGGGCCGACGCGCTCCGGCTGGCGCGCGAGCTCGCCCGGCGAGAAGGCATCTTCACGGGCATCTCGGGCGGGGCCACGCTGGCCGGCGCGCTCACGGTCTGCGCCGAAGCCCCGCAGGGCACGACGCTCCTGTGCATGTTGCCGGACACCGGTGAGCGCTACCTCAGCACGCCGTTGTTCGAGAGCATCGCCAGCGAGATGGACGACGAGGAGCTCGAGCTCGCCCGCTCGACCAGGAGCTGTCGCTTCGAAGCGGCGCCCCAAGCCACGCTCGACGAGGGAGCCCCCGCCGCGCCGACGGACGAAGCCGCGGCACTGGTGCAGCAGCTCTTGAACGACGAGGAGCACCCCGTGGTGATGTTCGCCTTCGAGTGGTGCGAGTTCTGCTGGTCGGTGCGCAAGCTGTTCGCACGCGCGAGCATCCCGTTTCGCTCGATCGACATCGACTCGGTCGCCTACCAGAAAGACGGTCGCGGTGGACAGATACGCGCCGCGGTAGGCGCCCTGACGGGTTCGACCACGATCCCCAAGGTCTTCGTCGGCCAGGAGCTCGTCGGCGGCGCGACCGACGTCTTCGACGCCTTCAGCGATGGCCGCCTGCAAAAGCTCCTGGCCGCTCGCGGCGTGAAGTTCGACCAGGAGCTCTCCATCGACGCCTACAGCTTGCTGCCGAACTGGCTCGAGCGGCAGAAGCGCTGACGCGTCACGATCGTTGTAGCTCGGCCAGCAGGTCTTCCAGGCGGTCGTAGCTGACGCCGGCGCCCTTGGCCATGCCGGTGGCGATGACCATGTCGCGCACCTCGAGCGACGGGTAGCGCACGGTGGCGGTGAGCCGCGTCTTGCCACCCTCCTCGCTGAGGACCGATGTCACGACCGAGACGGCGTCCGGAAATGGCTCGAAGATCTCGGTGAACACGACCTTGCCGGGCGGCGAGATCTCGAGGTACTCGCCGTAGAAGGCGGCGTCGCCCTTGGGGTGATGATTGACGAAGCGCCACTTGCCGCCCACGCGGAAGTCGACTTCGCACACGGGCACCGAGTACCCCTCGCCTAGCTGGCCCCACCAGCGCCTGATGTGCTCGGGCTTGGTCATCGCCTCGAACACGAGCTGCCTCGGCGCATCGAACAGGCGCGTGAGCCTTACCTCCTGGTCCGATGGTGTCGTGACCTCGTAGCTGTCCCTATTTGCCGTGACGCTTATCATGACGTTTCTCCTTTTTCGGTGCCGGTTTGCCCTGTAGCTCTTGCAGGTACGCTTCCAGACGATCGAGCCTCTGCTCCCAGAGGTGACGGTAGTGTTCGGCGTAGTCCGCGACTTCTTTCAGCGGCCCCGCCTCGAGCCGACACGGGCGCCACTGCGCGTCGCGCCGGCGTGCGATCAGGCCCGCCCGCTCGAGCACCCTGAGGTGCTTCGATACCGCGGGGAGACTCATGTCGAAGGGCTCGGCGAGCTCGCTCACGGAGCACTCGCCCGTGGCTAGCCGGGCCAGAATCGCCCGGCGCGTGGGGTCTGCCAGAGCGGAAAACGTGCTGCTCAGCTGGTCCATGGGGCCTCGCGTTAAACCAATCGGTTAATTAACCTCTTGGTTAGATACAGCCCGAAGCTCCCCTGGTCAAGGGGATTTCTCGTCGCGCTAGGACGTCACGCCCTCGACGACGATCTCCGTCTTGACCGAGTTCGCGATGAAGCACTGCTCGTGCGCACCGTGGTGGAGCTCCGCTTCGAGCTCGGCGCTCGGCCGACTGCCGTCGGCGTATTCGATCTGCGGACGGAGCACGACCTTGCTGACCCACGGTACGCCGCGCTCGTTCTTGGTCAGCTTGCCGACCGCCGCGTCCACGTAGCGCGTGACCACGATGCCCCTGCGCGACGCCAGATACAGGAACGTCAGCAGGTGGCAGCTGGCGATGGCGGCGACGAACGCCTCTTCCGGATCGACGTGCGCGGGGTTCGAATACGGCTCGCGCACGACGTGCGGCGACGGCGACGCGGGCACCGTCACGCCGCCATCGAAGCTCCAGACGTGTTCACGCGAATACTTCCCGGCGCAAAAGTCCTCGCCCGACAGCTCCCAGCGAACTTCGGCGACGTGAGTCGACATGGCCGGGCGAGCCTACGGCGGAGGGCAGGCGTCGGGAAGTGGCTCGTTCGTTCTGCTGAGCGGTAGATCGAAGGTGTTGAACCCGTCGATGATGGTCAACGTGTCCCCGATCAGCGTGTAGGCGAAGCTGAGCGGCTGGCCTCCCACGGAGTCGAGGTGGAGCTCACTGGCGGTCAGCGTTCCCTGGGTGTGGATGCCCTCTTCGATCGAACAAAAGTTCGAGATGAAGCAGCCGGCCGCTACGGTCATGTTGAGGTTCCCGCTGCCGAAGGTCCAGTTGCCCGTGGTCGCGGGGTCGCAGGGCTCTGCGCCGCCAGCGCCCGCGCTACCGCCGGCATCGTCGCTCGCGCCGCCGCTTCCAGCCGTACCCGATCCGCCGGCTCCAGGGTCTCCTCCCGTTCCCGCGCTGCCCGCATCGGCGGCCGAGCCGGAACTGCCACCTGCACCGCCGCCGGCTGGTTCGCCGCCCTCACCTCCGGCGCTCGAACCGCCGGTCGGCGACGTCCCCGCCGAGCCACCGTGCGTGGCCTTGCTGTCGCCGTCCGTGTCATCGCCGCAGGACGGCAAGACGAACATCAGACCCGCGAGCGCCAGGCCCCTACCCACCGTTACCAAGCCACCATTCATTGCGGCAGCTAATCACATTCCCGCGGGGGAGCCGAGTGCGATCTTCTGTCCGCGCAGCGCCGGAGATAGACCATCGCTCAGTGGCCGCAACGTTCCCCAGTCGAAAACCGAGCGCCAGCGACCTGGCGGCGGCGCGCGGACAGAAGATCGCAC
>DATLIL010000192.1:0-5428 GCA_035539475.1 Polyangiaceae bacterium | reverse complement strand
CCGATCTCCCGCTCGAGCTCCTCGGCGAGGTGCCCGCGCACGTTCACGTCGAGCGCTTCGTGCCGCAGCACGAGATCTTGCCGCACGCCCGCGCGGTCTTGTGCCACGGCGGCTCGGGCAGCGTGATCGGCGCACTCTCCGCCGGCGCGCCGATGGTGGTCGCTCCGATGTTCGCGGACCAGATGGCGAACGCCGAGCGCGTCGGCGCACTGGGCGCCGGGCTCGGCTTGCCCAAGCGGACCGAAGCACCCGCCGAGCTCGAGCGCGAGCTCGCTACCGTGCTCGAAGGCGACTCGTTCCGCGTCGCCGCGCAGGCGGTGGCGGCCGAGATCGCTGCCTTGCCGTCGGTCGACGAGGCCGCGCTCGAGCTCGAACGCCTCGCTGCTCAGCGCGCGGCCAGCGGGAACGTCAGCTCGTAGACGGCGCCGCCGGGGACGAACTCGATCACGTAGAGCTTGTTGCCGATCATCAAGCTGTCGACGACCGTCTCGAATCCGATCACGAGCTGCGTGGCGCGCATGGTGTACTCGCCTCCCTCCTTGCTGAGGTTCAGCATCAGCAGGTCGCCGCCAGGCTCACCCATCACGTCGAGCACGGGGCCGTAGCTGAGCACGAAGCCCGCTTGCTGGTAGTCACCGCACAGCACACCCTCGGTGTCGAAGCTGAGACCGAGCGGGGAGCGGTGCGCGCTGAGGCCAGCGATCGTCTGCCCCATGTTGCTCGCGTCGAGCACGCCGCTGTCGGGCAAGCGAAAGCGATCGGCGTCCGGTCCATGATTCACGATCGCATCCACGAACGGCTCCGCGGGCGCAGCGGGGAACTCGGCGTCGTAGGTGTACGAGCCGCGATCGGCGGCCTGGTAGCCCTTGTGCAAGCGTTGATCGCCCTCGCCGGTGTACGCCGGATCGAGCACCGGGTTGTCCTCCGCGCCGAAGCGCCACGGAAAGCCGTAGTGCATCCCTTCGCGGACCCAGTTGATCTCCTCGGGCAGATCCATGTCGGGGCCGTTCTCGGTCGCGAACAGCTCACCCTCTGCATTCAACGCCAGATCGAAGGGATTGCGGAAGCCCCGCGCGAACACGTACGGCTCGAGCGCCGCCTCGTCGTTCTCGAGCAGGATGTCCTTGCCGTCGGTGGGCACGCGAAAGATCGCGGCGGTCAACGGAACTTCGCGCAGCTCGCGCTCGACCTCGCCGTGATCCGTTCTGGAGCCGCTGCCGAAGTAGAGCCATTGCTCGTCGGGGCTCAGCTCCAGCCCGGCGAAGCGATGATCGAAGTCGCTGCCGCCCGCGGGATAGATCTCGCTGGTCGCGATCGTGCTCCAGCTGCGTCCGCCGTTGCCGTCGGGCACACCCTTCTGGATCACCACGGTGATGTCGGCCGCGTCGAAACCGACGTGCCCCAGGAGGTAGAGCGTCCCGTCGGAGCCGAACACCATGCCCCGGAAGTCGTCACCGGTCTGCCCCATCTCGGCCAGCGTGCTCGTCCCGGTGGTCAGGTCGAGCTGCCAGAACTGCCCCAGCCGGTTCATGTAATAGACGGCCCCGCTGGAGGGGTCGCGCGCGATGCGAATGACCTGCTCTCCTTCCAGCGTACCCAGCCGGCGCGCTCCGATATCCGAGCGCGTCACGGTGAGGTTCGCCGTGTTGGTCGCCGTCATCGGCTGACAGTTGCCCATCGTCGGCCCCACGCCGGTACCGCCGCTAGCCTTGGGCTCCGTCTCGTCGTTACTCGAACAGCCGCCCAGCGCCAGAAGCGCCGTGCCGATAAGGGCCTGAAAACGCGCAGGTTTCGCCATGACTTTCGCTACCAGGGCAAGTGTCCGCTCCTGGAGCATTCCGTCCCCCAACCGTCCTCTGCCGGGCGGGCTCGAGCCTACTTTTTGGCCGACGGCATGATGTTGATGTCACACGCGACCCGGGGATACTTGCTTGACTTGATTGCTTCACCGCGGTTGTACGCCGCGTTGGCCTTGGCCGTTTTGCCCTGCTCCCCGTAGATGGTCGCGAGCGAACAGCAGGCGGGTTGTACACCGAGGGTACAGGCGCGATCGTAGGCGCTCTCGGCGAGCGCGGCGTGCTCGGCTTTTGGCTCCCACCCTTCGTGCAAGACCCCGCGATTGAAGCAGGCCATAGCCTCCTTCGCGGCGCAGCCACGCTCGTAGGCCTTGTCGACCTCCGCGCGATGCTCCTCGCTCAGCATCTGCAGCGTGGAGCCCAGCACCTCGCACGTCCTCGCATCCTTGACGCAGCGCTCACGTAGCGCCTTCAAGAGCTCATCGTGCTTGGTGCACGACGTCTTCAGCCCCTTCTTGCAAGCGCTCGCCCAGGTCTGGAGCGCCGGAGCAGCGAACCCACTGTTCTCGAGCGGGTTGGCGCCGCCCTGCAGATCGCCGTGGATCTCGCACGACTCGATCCTGCCGGCCGTGCATTCGTTGCTGCAAGCTTCGAGTCGCCGGACGAGCTCCGCGCTCGCGTCGTCGCAAGCCACGGCAGGCGGACGGGCGGCAGCAGCGGGCTCGGCCGGAGCTCGTGGCGAAGCAGGCTCATCCGGAGCGGGTTCGGGAGCCTCTTCGTCCGCGGCTGCACTGGCGGGAGGAGCACCGGCCGGCGCCGACCCGCAAGCGAGAGCCGCGAAAGACCAGAGCCAAACCAGGCCGTAGGCGCGCATGGCACGAGGGTAGTTCAGCGCGTCGGCGTTGTCGCCGCGGAATCTAGCCCAGGATGCGCCGCAGGAGCTCGGCGCGCCGGCGCTTGAGCACGAACTCGGAGCCCTCGCCGCGAGCCAGGTCACAGTCACCGAGCCGTTGCAACAGCCGCTGAGCGTTCTGCGCTCGTGACAGCGCGAGCAGATTGGGACCCGCGCAGAGGGAGACATCCCCCGAGGCGGTACTGAGCAGGCGAAGCTCCGCGTCGTCACTGCGCTGGAGCGCCTCGCCGACGAGTTGCGCCAGCTGCTCGAGCTCGGTCGCGTCGAGGTCTCGCAACGCCCGACAGGCGTTGACACAATCCTCGCGCTGCAGCCCCTCTTCGCACCAGACGGCGACGGCACAGAGCATGGGCCGTATGGCTTGAGGAGCGATGGCGTCGCCGAGATGGGTCACCATGCGCCGCACTTCCGCCTCGGCGAGCTCGCGCTGCTGCTCACCGAATTGCTCCAGCTGGGCCAGAACGCTTTCGAAGGACAACTCCGGGCTGCGCTCCATCTCCTCCAGGATGCGCTTGGCGCGGCGGCCTGAGACGAAGCTGCCGACCGTCGCCAGCACGGTCGCGAACGCCCCTGCGAGCTCCGCCCGGCGCGCCGCGTCGTCTCCGGCCACCAGCGCGACCACACGCGTGGCGCGCCGAATCGCACGTGGCGCCAGCCTGGAGAGCACGCTTCGTTTGGCTCTTTCCAGATTGCTCATCGTGCCCAGCGATCACAGAGTGGCGATCGTGCCCGTGCACCTAGCGGTGAGGTCGCAGGCCCTGGGGACCTTTCTTGGCTTCCTTCTCGGCCTTGCGGAGCTCCTTGCCTTCCTCGCCCTCGAGCGCCTTCATCGCCTCGTCGGCCAATGCCCCGACGTCGGCCTTGCGCATGTGCTCGGCCAGGCCGGCGTTGTAGCCCCGAGTTCCCGTGTAGCTGCCTTCGCCCTCGAGCTTCTTCGAAGTCTTCTTCTTCATGACCGCGCCTCGAGATCTTGGGGTGCAGCGCGCGTGCCAGCCTCCTTCCACGTCGAACCTCTGCCGGTGCCGCGGGTTCGTGACTAGACTCTTGCTCCCATGCCGTCGACTCCGCTTCACGACAAGCCGATCGTCTACGGCAGCCCGCTTTTGAACTGGCTCTTCGTCGCGCTCGTGGTGCTCCACATCCTACCCGCCGTGATCGCGCCCATCTCGGCGATCGTGGCGCTGGCGACGCGAAAGGGCGGGCCCCTCCACCTGCGCTCCGGCAAGTACTTCGTCCGCTCGATGACAGCGCTGGCGCTGACGGGGATCGCGCTCGATGTGGTGCGCCTCGGTTTTCACTATCGCGAGAACCACACCAAGTACGTCGGTGACTCGATGCCCAGCACGATCCCGGCGCGGCTCGCCTTCCTGTTCGCGGGCCTCGTCGTGCTCTGGGTCCTCTGGGAGGTCACGCCACCGCGAGTTTTTCGCGCGGCCTCGCTTTCACGGTTCCGCGCCGTCGTCTTGCCGTCACTACTCCTGCTCGTCGGCGCGGGCCTTGCTCTACTCATCGTGTTGCGCCTGAACCCCTGGAACGGATCGCTCTGGATGATCGGAAGCTTCAGCGCTCTCGTGATGGTGGAGTGGTGGGCACGCGCCAGGGCCAGCCATCGCGCCGACGGCGTGGCTCGTCACCGCGTCGGCATGACCTTCCTCGGGGCTTTCAGTTGGTGGGGCGCGCTGCAGGGCTTTGGGCCCGCCATCGGTATCGCGATCAAGGGCCCCGACCTCTCGACGACGCCTTACGTGGGAGATCTCCCCGGCCCTTTCTCTTCCTACTTCTACCTGTTCCTCGTTGCCTGGCTTCCGCTCCTTGCGCTCGCCGCCTTCCTCGTCCGCCGTTACCGCCTGCAATACACCCGATCCAGGAGCTGAACATGGCCTCAGTCCGTAGAGAGATCGTGACGTCGGCAGCGCCCGACGCCGTCTGGGACGCCATCCGCGACGTGGGTGCCCTGCACACGCGGCTGGTCCCTGGCTTCGTCGTCGACACACGCCTGGAGTCCGGCGCTCGCGTCGTCACGTTCGGCAACGGCATGATCGTGCGCGAGCCGATCGTGACCGTCGACGACGAAGCGCGTCGTCTGGTGTGGGGCGCCGAGGGCGGCGCGTTGAAGCACTACAACGGTGCCGTCCAGGTCTTCGCCGAAGCCAGCGGCAGCCGGGTGGTGTGGACCGCCGACTTCCTACCCAACGAAGCGGCGGAGACGGTCGGCAAGATGATCGAGCAGGGCATGGCGGTGATGAAGAAGACCCTCGACCACCTGGGCTGACATCGAGCCCCACAGCCGCGTTGAACGTTCCGGTCGTGCGCACCGTTGCCTACGACGAAAAGCACCGTCCCTTCTGCTATCGTGAGTGGAGGGATGGTGATCAACGAGAAGCCGGTGTCGTGGACGATCGCGCTCGCAGTGGCGCTAGTCGCGAGCTGTGGCAAGACAACCGAGGATGCTGGCTCGCAGCAGGATCCAATCCCCGGCGCAGCCTGCGATGGGACTCAGTCGAGACTCTCGAGCGATGGCTGCCTCGACTGCACGTGCGAAGCGGATCACTGGAACTGCATCGAGCTGTGCAGCTCGGAGGGCGGTCAGGGTGGCTCGCTGGGCACGGACGTGGCCAAGGGCGGTAAGGGCGGCCGCACGTGGGACGAAGACGACCTCGACGGCCAGGCCGGCTGGCACATGGGCGGCGCGCCACCAGCGGGCTGCGAGATCGACTCG
>DATLIL010000191.1:0-6479 GCA_035539475.1 Polyangiaceae bacterium | reverse complement strand
CCACTGCGCCAGCAGCTCGCGCGTCTTGATCGGACGCTCGGCTCGATGGAGGCGGGACGTGGCGTCGAAGGTCTCGAGGATGTCCTCGCCCTCGACATCTCACCGCACGAGCGGAAGCTTCGCGCCCGCGCCATCACCATTCGCGGTCGCATCCTCACCCTCCTGGGGCAATGGCAACGGGCGGAGCCCGATCTGACTTGGGCAGCTCGGGAAGGAGAGGCCCTCGGCGCTCCCGAAATCGAGGCGGCGGCGCTCCTCGAGCTCGGAGTTGCCCGCCACGGTCGGCGCGATCTCGACGGCGCGAGGCGCTGCTACGAAGACGTTCTCGCCCGGAGGCGCGCTTTCGAAGCTCCGCTGCTCGAGGCTCGTGCGCTCGGCAATCTCGGCGCCATCGCCCACGACCGCAACGATGGCGACGCCGCGTATCGCTACTACATCGAAGCCATCGCGCTCGCCGAGGTCGCAGGCGAACGCCGTCTGCTCGGAGTGTTCTTGGGGAACTTGGCCGTCCTGAATCGCGAACGTGGAAAGCTGGTTCCGTCGCGGCAGTACTTCGTTCGGGCCCTGACGGCGCTCGAGGGCGTCGGAGACGTACGGCTCGTCGCCATCACGCTCGGAAATCTCGGCGTGCTCGAGCTCGAGCGCGACAAGCTCGACGACGCCGAATCGCAGCTCGCTCGAGCGCGCGAGTTGCTGGCGAGAATTGGTGACGTGCGCTCGGAGGCCCTGGCCTTGGCGCGTCACGCTGCCGTTCTCGCGCTGCTCGGTCGCGTCGACGACGCCGCGAAGGCGGCCTCCCTCGCGAAGCGAAATGCGGGCGACGCGCGCATCGAGCAACTCGTGGACCTGGCGACCGCCTTCGTGGATCTGGCTATGGGTGATGCGAGCGTTGCATCCGAGAAGCTCGCACGTGCACGATTTCGAGGCGGCGAAGACAAGGCGTTGGTCGATGTCTCGGACGACGCTCGCGCTCTCGCCGGCCTGCTCGAGCGAAAGCTCACGGCGAACGCGTGATCGCGAGAGGTAGGTGGCTTCGGGCAGCCGACTCGGCGGGAAGCGGGGCCGCGTAGGGCGTAGTGTCAGGTTCACGCTGATGCTCGCGTGCTCGAGGAGCTGGTACGCTCCGCGACATGTGGACGAGCGCGCGCACTCCTCTCGGCATGATGACGATGCTCTGCGTGGCACTCGCGGCCACCGCGGGGTGTTGGCAGAGGTCGGCGCGTCCTTCGGCTTACCGGCAGGGTCACAGGTACCCTGCGCCGGGTCAGTACCCGCCGCCACCCGGCTATTACCCGCAGCCGCAACCGACGTACGGGCCGTCGCAACCCACGTACCCGCCACCGCAGCCGACGTATCCGCAGCAGCCCGCGCCGCAGCCGACGTACCCGCAGCAGCCCGCGCCGCAGCCGAGCCAGCCTTTTGCCCCGTGGCTGAACATGATCGGGCACCTGCTGAGTGGAGGCGTGCCGCCGCTCCCGCCGCCTGGCCCTCAGCCCGCGCCGCAGCCCGCGCCGGAGCCGCAGCCTGCGCCGGCGCCCGCGATCGATCCGCGTGGCGTCGATTTGGCGAACGCGATCAACAGATACCGCGCGCAGAACGGCCTGCCCGCAATCCCGATCTCGAAGTCGCTCTCGCGTGTCGCGGACACGCACGTGCGTGACCTGCGCGACTCTCCGAAGCCCGCCGAAAACTGCAACGGTCACAGCTGGTCATCAAGAGGGCCGTGGACACCGTGCTGCTACACGCCGGATCACGCGCAGGCGAAATGCATGTGGAACAAGCCGGCCGAGATCGCGCAGTTTCGGGGGACCGGGTTCGAGATCACGATCGGTCAGCCAGGCGAGGTCAACGCCGGCGTGGTGCTCGACTCCGCGAGCGCGATCTCCGCGTGGCAAGGCAGCCCGCTGCACAACGACGTGATTCTGAACCGCGGGCAGTGGCAGTCGATGCAGTGGCGCGCGATGGGCGCCGGTATCATCGACAGCCACGCCTGCGCGTGGTTCTCCGATCAGGCCGACCCGACGCCCTGACGACAGCTACTCTGGTGCCGAGTAGGACGCCCAACAGCTCTCGTTCTCCCACAGCTTGATCGTGAACGAGCTGACGCCGAGGCGCTGGAGATCGGGCTTGATTCGATCGTGCAGCACGCGAGCAAAGAGCTCGAGGCTCGGGTTCGTGTCTTTGAATTCGGGCAAGTCGTTGAGCATCTTGTCGGAGTACCGGTCCACCAGCGCATCGATTGCCTTTTGCAGATCGACGATGTCGAGAAGGTAGTTGTGCCGGTCCAGCGATTTTCCGCGGCAGAGGACCTCGAGCACATAGGCATGCGAGTGCGGAAAATTCTCCTTCCCCCAGTCTCCGCCAATCAACGCATGTTGGGCGATGAGCGCCTTCTTGATGCAAAGCTCGAACATGTCAGTGGCCTCCGTTTACTTGCGCGGTCAGGTTTCTGGTTCGCGGCACGGCGCTCAGGATGACGTCGACGCCGGCGATACGAAACTCGGTTTCCTCGAGGTGAACACAGTCGATGACATCGCTCTCGACCACGTTCAGTCCCCCGAGCAGCTGCGGTGAGATCGTGACGTAAATCGTGTCGACGCAGTTCTGGCGCAAGAAGCGGGTGATGACCCTACGGCCTCCTTCGACCATCAGGCGCCGCACGCCGTTGTCGTGAAGCGTCTGCAGCACGAAATCGATGTCGATGAGCCCTTCTGCCGTGAGAGGAGAAGGGAAGACGCGTGCACCGCGAGCGACGAGCTCGGCATGCTTGTCCGCCGGAGGATCCATGCTGGTAAAGATCCACGGTCTCAATGGGCCGCCGAGCATGCGTGCTTCGAGCGGGAAGCGGAGTCGCCCGTCGAGTATGATCGGTTGCGGGCTCTGACCCTCGACCAACCGGACGGTTAGCTGCGGGTCGTCCGAGAGGACCGTCTCGATTCCGATAAGGATGGCGTCGGAGTGGGCGCGAAGATGGTGGACGAATGTCATCGATTCGTCGCAGCTAAGCCGGATCGGTGCTTTCGACGGCGCGGAGATCGTGCCGTCGAGACTCTGCGCGTAGCTGATGATCACGTGCGGGCGTGCCGCCGCACCCGGCGACGCGCTCGCGGTCTGCTCGTCGGACCACGTGAGTCGGTGCTTCATACGGGACACCTTCGTCCGTAGGTGGGCGACGCCCTGTTTGGCGCGAAACTCAAGCCAGAAGCAATACGAAGGTCGAACGTCTTCACGCGGGTGATCTCGTTGCGGGGGCCCGCCCTCAGGGCTGAGCCTCGAGTGTGTAGTTCGGAATTCGCTTGTTGCGTGAACAAAGCGGTCGAAAATAAGCGCTGGGCTATGCCTTGGTTGCGCCTGAGGGTTTCCGTTGCCCTTTCGTTGCGGTATGAGGGCCCCCGCGGCGCGGGCCTGAGAGGGCTGCAAGCTGCGTCGCCTTTCCTGTCGTAGTTACGAAAGAACGCGCCAAGCTCCGCTGCTTCTGGACGGTGGCCGGAGAGGGATGGGCGTAATTGCACGTGTCGATTGGCTCGGTGCTGGTGTCTGAAAAAACCGCGCGCGATTTGTGTGCGGTATTGTGCCTCACCTGTGTCACATTGGGGAGCCCGCTGCGCGGCCGCCCTCAAATAGTCCGGCGATGATTCTCCTGGTGACCCGCCCAGAGGTCGAAGCGCCCTCCGGCGGAGACCTCTACAACCGCTTTTTCGTGAATGCTTTGCTCGATATGGGGCTGCCCGCTCGCCTGTGCGCCGTCGACGCGCTCGCCGAGGAGACCCTCGCGGATGCTCGAGATGTCTGCGTGATCGCCGATGGCTTGGTGGCGGCGTGGCCGATGCGGGTGTACCTGCCCTGGCTCGAGCATCGGAGCGTCGTGCATCGCATCCTGCTCAATCACGTTCCCGCCGCGGCGCTCGGGAGCGAGGGAGCGGGGAGACGGAAGGCCGAGGCAGACCTGACGGCGCAATGCGACGCGGTGGTCTTCAGCAGCGCCCACGCCCGCAGCGTCGCCCCGCCCGAGGCGCAGCAAAAGCCTTGGTGGGTTATGCATCCAGGTCGCAGTCCCGACGGCATCGGGCCTTCGCGCACGCGATGGCGCGATGCCAGCGGCGTTCTCTCCCTCTTGTGCTTGGGCGCCATCAGCGAGCACAAGCAGTCTTTGGCGTTGCTCGAAGCTTTCGCGGCATGTCGGCAGGCCTCACGCTGCCGCCTCCGGTTTGCGGGGCCGCTGACCGAAGCTGCCTACGGCGCCCGATTCCTCGAGGCGATCGCGGCGGCTGCCGCGCGTGGCTGCAACGTGGAGTACCTTGGTGCTCTCCGCCGCGCCGACGTATGGATCAGCATCGAACAGAGCGACGCCATGATCGTCGCCTCCCGTTACGAGTCTTTTGGCATGTCTGCGCTCGAGGCGGTGCAGCTGGGCCTTCCGGTGATCTTCGCCGCGGCCGGTGGGCCTGCGGAGTGGTTGACCTCTGGACGCGATAGCTTGCAACTCTTGGCGCTGACGCCGGAGCACCTCGACGAAGCGATCACCACGCTGACGACGCGCGGCGCGTCGCTCCGCGAAGGCGCTCGGCGCTTGGGCGAGGCGTGGCCCAGTTGGCAGACTCAGGCGACGCGTTTCATGGCTTGGCTACGTCGAGACGCCAGGATGGAGGCCTGCTCATGGGCATGAGACCGCGGCTAAGAGCGATCTACGGTTTTGCGCGATCGATGGTCATCTACCGAAGCCAAGTTTGGCGTCGGGGACGGATGCGCAGGTTCTACGGGCAATTCATCCAGCCGGGTGACGTCTGTTTCGACGTAGGGGCCCACGTGGGCAATCGGGTCAGCGCCTGGCGCGAGCTCGGGGCGAGCGTCGTGGCCGTTGAGCCGCAACGTCGCATGGCCTCCTTCTTGCGCTGGTACTTCCGTCGGGACAGCGCCGTGACCGTGCTCGAAAAAGCACTGGCCGCGAACGCCGGGCAGGCGACGTTTCTGGCAAGCAACGCAACGCCCACGCTGAGCACGCTCACGGCGTCCTGGGCCGAGGACGTGCAGCGAGACCCGCGCTTCCGTAAGACCCGCTGGGATGAGCGCTACACGGTGGAGGTCGAGACACTCGACTCCTTGGTGGCCCGGTATGGACGTCCCACGTTCTGCAAGATCGATGTCGAAGGCGGAGAGCTCGATGTACTGCAAGGCTTGAGTGAGCCGCTCGATGCCTTTTCCTTCGAGTACATCCCGGTGATGCGTGAGCAAGCCAAGGCTTGCGTGCGACGCTTGGAGTCGCTCGGCGCGTATCGTTACAACTGGTCGAAGGTCGAAACCATGCGCTTCGGCAGCGAACGTTGGCTCGACGCCGACGGCATCGTGGCCTACCTGGATGGCCTCGCCGACGACGATCGCTCAGGGGATGTGTACGCGGTTCGCCTCGGGCACCGCCTGCTTGCGGATGGCCGTCGCCCCCAGGCGGCGTAGGATGACCGGGCCGACTTCGTGCTGTCGAAGCGACGGCGGATCGTCGCCGGTCAGCTGCAGTCCCGGTTGCCATTTCTCCGTCGCGTCGCTCGCGAACTTCGTGCGCGTGACGAAGTGCACCGGCACGGCGTGATCGCCTTCCTCGCAAGCGCCGAGCCCAGGGGGTTGGTGGTCACCGAGGATGACGGCCACCGTCCCGGGGCGAGCACAGCACGTGAGGTAGTCGTCGATCACCGAAAAGGTGTAAGCCAACGTTTGGATCCAAGCGTGGGCCGAGTCCGGCAATTCGAGGCTGCGCGTCGTCGTCGGGTTCCGGTAAGCGGCTCCGTCCTCGGGGTGGTCGCTCGGCAGAAGCGGGGGCAAAACCCACGGTGCGTGGCTCGATCCGGTCTCGAAGAACAGCGCGTACGGCTGCTCGGCTCGCGGCGGATGCGCGCGATGCGTGTGCCGCAAGGCGTATTGGTCGGGCACGTGTGCGAAGCCAAACGGCGGACCGTCGTAGGGGAGGTCGGGCCGGTCGACCTGCACGTGAGTGCCCCAGGAGGGCAGCTTTGGCGTGAGCGTGTTCGCCGGTTGCAGCGTGACGTTGTGGTAGCCGGCCTCCGAAAGATAGTGGAGCAGGCTGAACGACTCGACCAACGGGCGGCTCTTGCCCCGCAAGGCGGCTTCGTAGGTCAGCGGTTCGTGGATGGGATACATGATGAGCAGGCTCGTCGCGCTGAGCCACGAGCCGCCGCCGCAGACGGGCGCCTCTGACCAGGTGCTGTGGATGGACCATCCCTGCTCGCGCCACCCTCTTTCGAATCGATCGAGCTGAGCCATCCAGTGCTCTCGGTGGCGGGGGTGCCACGCCAGGCGACCGTAAGATTCGATCAAGAAGAGCAAGAGGTCGGGGCGCTCGGCAGGGGGTTGCTCGAATTCCCAGCGCGGCTCTTCGGCGGCGTGACGTGCGAGGTTCTCGTCAGGTTTGAGATCCTTGCTGATGCGAGCGTTCTCCCGCAGGTTGGCGACGATTTGCCACGTGGTGC
>DATLIL010000190.1:0-14293 GCA_035539475.1 Polyangiaceae bacterium | reverse complement strand
CCGTCCATGCTTTCGACGTTCTCGTCAGCGAGTTCGAACGATCGTAGACTGCGCCCGCTTGCGCATTCAGTGTTGGTGCCTTCTGGGTTTGGTGCTTGGTGCGTGTTCGGATCACACAACGGCCTCGCCGCCGGCCGCTGTTGCCGGGTCGGGCACGGCTGCGACCGGCGGCACTGCTGGTAGCGTCGCCAGCGCTGGCAACTCCGGTGCAGCGACTGGCGGTGCGGGCAATGCGGGGGGTACTGCCGGAGCGGTAGGGCTTGCCGGCACTGGTGGAGTGATGCCGACCGTCACCGTGGACCAAGATCCTGTCGACGCGCTGAACCTCGTCCCGCTACCCGCAACGGTGACGCTCGGGACCGGGCACGTGCATCTCTCGAGCGCCACGCGCCTGGTCGCGGCGGCGGAGGTCGCGCCCATCGCCGAGCTGCTCGCAGGGGTCCTGCGCCGCTCGACGGGTTTTCCGTTCCAGGTCGTCGACGCGGCCGAGCAGGCGGGCGACATCGTGCTCGCACGCGACGCCGCGCTGAGCTCCCTGGGTGCCGAGGGTTACCGGCTCGAGGTCGCTGATGATCGCGCCAGGCTGAGTGCCCCCGAGCTCGCCGGTCTATTCTACGCCACGATCACGCTGCGCCAGCTCTTGCCGGCGGCGGTCGAAGCGCCCAGCGTCGCCGCGCCGGAAACCACCTGGCGGCTGCCGCGCGTCACGATCGAGGACGCCCCGCGCTTCTCGTGGCGCAGCCTCTCTTTCGACGTCGCACGCCACTTCTTCGGCCCGGAAGAGACGAAACGGCTGATCGATCTCGCCGCGTTTCACAAGCTCAATCGCCTTCACCTGCACCTCACGGACGACCAGGGCTGGCGCCTGGAGATCCTGTCGCGGCCCAACCTCACCACCGTCGGCGGCAGCACGCAGGTCGGTGGTGGCACGGGCGGTTTCTACACCCAGGCCGACTATCAGGCGCTCGTGCAGTACGCGAGCGAGCGCTTCATCACGGTGGTCCCCGAGATCGACGTGCCCGGCCACACGGGGGCAGCGCTTTCATCTTACCCGGAGCTCAACCCGAACGGCGAGGCGCCGCCGCTCTACACGGGAACGGCAGTGGGCTTGACCTCGTTGATGCTCGGCGAGACCGTCACCAGTGAGTTCATCGACGCGGTCTTCGCGGAAGTGGCGCAGCTGACGCCAGGACCGTGGCTGCACGTCGGCGGCGACGAAGCCAGCAATACGGACCAGGCTGAATACGAGGCCTTCATGGCCGAGGTCAGCGGCGTCGTCGCGAAATACGGCAAGACGCTCGTCGGCTGGTGCGAGGTGGGCACGGCCGACCTCGGCGCGGGCGGCATCGTCACGGACTGGCACATCAACTGCGACGGCACGACCCAGGGCGCGGCGCAGGGGATGAAGGTCGTGCTCTCCCCCGCCGATCGCACCTACCTCGACATGAAGTACGACGAAAACACGCCGATCGGCGGCGACTGGGCCGGACTCGTCAGCGTGCAGAAAGCCTACGACTGGGAGCCGACCTTCGCCGGCATCGATCAAGCGGCCATCATCGGCATCGAAGCCGCGCTGTGGACCGAGACCGTCAGCACGCGCGAGCACATCGATCTGATGGTGTTCCCTCGCCTGTGCGGACACGCCGACCTCGCCTGGTCGAACGCGACCGGCCGCGGCTGGGACGAGTACAGGGTGCGGCTCGCGGCGCACGGCTCGCGGCTCGATGCGCTGGGCGTTGGCTACTACCAGGCGCCCGAAGTGGACTGGTAGCTCAGCCGAGCTCGTTCGGCTCGATGGACTAGTAGGTATCTTTCCTGCGCAACACGACAAGGGCCGACTCGGGCTTGAGCACCTCGGTACGCTCTAGCTGTTCCTCTAGAAGCGCAATCGACTTCAGAAGTGCCGTGTGCTCGGAGCTTGCGGGATCGAAGTTATGGGCGATGCCGTTGAGAGCATGGCGCAGGAGGCCTCCGCCGTAAGGCTTGAATTCCACGACGTCGAAGTAGTAGCTCATCACTGGCAGCACTTCCGCGGAACGAATCGACTCGGACGGCTCGACCCGCTCGAACCAGGACAACGGCCGATGCTTGTACTTGCGCTTGGCAGTGCCGTCCGGCACGCGGCGCAGATGCTCGGGCAGTAGGGCGATGACCTGATTGATCAGCTCGCGCTGGGCTTGTGGCAATTGCCATCGCGAAGGCCCGATATACTCGTTCAGCACGAGGAGCCCGCCCGGCTGCAATGCGTTCCAGCAGTTGCGCGCGAGGGTCTCTAGCTTTTCGACGTGATGAAACGAGCCAACACCGAAGATCGCGCCGAGCGCTCCGGCCGGTCCAAGTTCGTCGGTGTTGGCGTCGCTCTGCCGAAAAGTAGCGCGACCCGATAGTCCCGCTTGCTCGGCCTGCGTCCTTGCGATCTCGATCGCCTGGGGCGAGAGATCGAACGCCTCGATGCGTTCCGCCAGTCCGGCGCGCAACGCGTCGAGCTCGAAGCGACCGTGGCCACATCCGACAGAGAGCCCTAGCGGCACCGGTGTCGTGAAGTACGTTCGCTTCAGATGCTTGATCCAAGTAACGGCTTCGTCGCCGCTAACGCGCCGATTCATGTACGCGCGGATCACGGGGTGGGTCGACCACTTGCTCTTTCCCGCAAGAACGTCAGGGCGTCCCCAAAACTCTGCGGTAGTTTCTTGAGCCTCGTCCGCTGGCACAGCCATTCGCCAGCACGGTGCCAGCAGGCCCCCCGGTGGTCAAACCAAGCGAGCGTGATTGCGCAACCGCAAGCTAACCGAGCTCGTTCGGCTCGAGCCCGAGCTCGGCGGTCAGCCGGTGCAGTGAACCCTCGACCAGCGCCCGATCGTCGTCGGAGAGCTCGTCGCCGCGCGCGCGGTGCAGCACGAAGCGCAGGCTCGCGGCCTCGAGCTGCGAGAGCGCCGCGGTGCGCGCGTAGCCGAGCTCGCGCACCTGGTAACGCAGCAGCACCTGACCGTCCGAGAGCACCTGTTCACCGACGATCTCTGCGTGCAGCGGGCCCTTGCCGAGCAGCTGACGCGCGATGCCGCGCACGCGCCCGGCGCGGCGGCGCACGCGGCGCCGGTCGGGGTCTTCGAACAGCCAGAAATGGCGATTTCGCGAGAAGGCCTGGGGCGCCAGGATCAGGGCGCAGAGCAGCGCGTCGCGGTCGGGCTCACGTCCGATCACGATCCGGGCCCTCGAGCAGAGCCGCCTGGTGCCAGGCGACGATCGCGTCGATCAGCTCCTGCAAATCGCCGTCCATGACGCGATCGAGTTTGTAGAGCGTGATGTTCACGCGGTGATCCGTCAGGCGGTTCTGCGGGAAGTTGTAGGTGCGGATCTTCTCCGAGCGATCGCCGCCGCCGACCATGCCGCGGCGCTCGTCGCGGATCGCGGTGTCCTGCTTCTGCTGCTCGATCTCGAGCAGGCGGCTGCGCAGGATCTTGAGCGCCTTGGCCTTGTTCTTGATCTGGCTGCGCTCGTCCTGGCACTTGACGATCATGCCCGTGGGAAGGTGGGTGATCTGGACGGCGCTGTTGGTGGTGTTGACGCCCTGACCGCCCGGGCCACCAGAGGCGGCGATGTCGAAGCGCAGGTCCTTGTCGTCGATGTGCACGTCGACCTCGTCGGCCTCCGGCAACACCGCCACCGTCGCCGTCGAGGTGTGCACGCGCCCCTGCGCCTCCGTCGCGGGCACACGCTGCACGCGGTGCACGCCGCCCTCGAACTTGAGGCTGGAGTAGACGCGCTGGCCGCTGACCAGGGCCACGAGCTCCTTGATGCCGCCCGCCGCCGCGTCGCTCTGCGAGAGGATCTCGACGCGCCAGCCGCGACCCTCGGCGTAGCGCGTGTACATGCGGAATAGATCGGCCGCGAACAGCGCGGCCTCCTCGCCGCCGGTACCACCGCGGATCTCGAGCAGCGTGTTCTTCTCGTCGTTCGGATCCTGCGGCAAGAGCAGGACACGGATGCTCTTCTCGAGCTCACCGAGCTCCGCCTCGAGCTCCGGCAGCTCCTGGCGGGCCAGCGCGCCGAGCTCGGGATCGGCCGACATTTCGCGGTTGTCCGCGATCTGCTTCTCGAGCGCTCGGTAACGTCCGAAGGCCTCGACCAGCGGCGTGATCTGCGAGCGCTCGCGGTTCAGCGCGTTCAGGCGCTTGGGATCGCCGAACACCTCCGGCTCGCACAGAAGCTGCTCGAGTTCGGCGTGCCGTCGGACGAGGGTGCTGAGTTTCTCGAGCGGCAGCATAGAGCGTCAGGCGTTGGCGGGGCTGCCCGACATCAGCCGTTCGAAGCTCGCGAAGTCCCGCTCGCCGTTGAACTGCTCGGCCGGCTTGGCTTCGCGCCCGAGCGTGACGGAGAGCGAGGCCAGCGCCACCTCGAGCTGGGCGTCGTCGGGCTCGATGGTCGTGATCTTCTGCACCAAGAAGCCGGGCCAGAGCAGGACACGCAGCGGGCCCCGAGTGGCGTACTTGGCGAGCAGCCGCTGGAGCTCGAAGGTGATCGCGGCGATGAAGGGCAAGAACGGCAGCTTGAGCAGGAAGAAGGCCACGTTGTCGCCGAGCTTGCCCAGGCCGAACGCGGGCAAGAACGGTCCCAGCGCGGCGAACACCACGATCGAGACCAGCGCCACCATCACGATGAAGGTCGTGCCGCAGCGCGGGTGCAGCGTCGTCTTCTTGCGCGCGTTCTCGATGTTGAGCGCCTCGCCCGACTCGTAGGTGTAAATCGATTTGTGCTCGGCGCCGTGATACTGAAACACGCGGTAGATCTCGGGCATGCGGCGGATCAGCAGCATGTAGCCGACGACGATCACCATCTTGGCGGAGCCGGTCAGCAGCTGAAAGCCGACGCTGCGCACGTCGAGCCCCAGATCGAGCAGCGAGCTCGTGCCCTGGGCAAAGGCCTGGGGCAGCGCCACGAACAGCCCCAGCGCGAACAGGATGCTGAGCCAGGTGATGGCCGAGCGCTTGCCGTCGTCCTTGGACGACGTCGCCGTGGGCTGCTCTGGCTCGCTGGTCACGAGCGCGATGATCGGCAGCGACAGCAGCGAGAGCAGGCTCGGCTTGTTCGCCGCGGCCTTCTCCTCGGCGTCGAGATCCTTCTCGTACAGATCCACCGAGAAGCGCAGCGCGCGTGAGCCGAGCTTCAGCGCCTCGACCAGCGCGACCGCGCCGCGCACGAGCGGCCATGAGAGCTTGCCCCTGCGCACGTCACGCATGGGCTCCTCGTGCACGGTGAGCGAGCCGTCACGGCGCCGCACCACCGCCGAGAAGGCGTGCGGCGAGCGCATCATCACGCCTTCGATCAGCGCCTGACCACCGATGTAGGGGCGCGCGACTCCGTCGGGCCCGAGCACTGCTGGCTGATTGCTCATCTCGCCTCAGTATACGGCAGCCCGAGCGGCTTGGTTCCGCTTACGCCAGCCGTGGCTCAGGTCGTCTTCGGAGATTGCCCGTACTTGCGGCGGAAGCGATCGACGCGACCCTGCGTGTCCATCAAGCGCTGCTTGCCCGTGTAAAACGGGTGGCACACGCTGCACACGTCCACGTTCAGCTCCTTGGACGTGGAGCGGGTCTCGAACTTGTTTCCGCAAGCGCAGGAAACGACGATGGCGTTGTAATCGGGGTGAATCCCGTCTTTCATAACCAGCTCCAGCACGCGCCTCCCAGTTGGAGGGGGGCGTCAAAAGGGAGCGGGAAGCTAGCTCCCTCGGGGTCACCTCGCAAGAGCACATCGGGTCCAGGGCCAAACTAACTGACCATCGGCCGCACCTTTGCACGAAGAAGGGCCGGCCGATGTTCCAGGCATTAACCCAATTCACCTTGAGTTACCGTTGGTTAGGACCAAATGGCCAGGAGGCCCAGTAAACTTGACGTGCCCTACTCCATCGGTCAAGGTCGACGCGCGATGGGCGATCGCATCTCGAGGCGTGAAGCGCTCACCCGCGTGGGCGTTACCGGAGCCGTTCTCGGCGGAACTGCGCTCGCGACCCGTTTGACCTGGGACGCCGGCGGGTTCGAGCTCAGCCAGGCTGAGGGCCAGCGACAGGTGCGGTCGTTCGAGATCGGCAAGCTCGCGGAGAAGCCGGTGATGGCCATCTCCAAGAGCAGCAAGAACGCCGAGGAGCTGGTCAAGCGCGCCGTCGACGCGCTCGGCGGGATGAAGCGCTTCGTGTCCCTGGGCGACATCGTGGCGATCAAGCCGAACATCGGCTGGGACCGCATGCCGGTGCACGCTGCCAACACGAATCCGGCAGTGGTGGCCGCGGTGGTCAAGCTGGCGCTCGACGCCGGCGCCAAGCAGGTCATCGTCACCGACGCCTCGTGCAACGAGCCCAACCGCTGCTTCCAGCGCTCCGGCATCTGGCGCGCGGCCCACGCGCTGGGCGCCACGGTGGTGCTGCCGGCGGCGCATCGCTTCCGTGAGCTTCGCATGCGCGGCGACGTGCTCGACCTCTGGCCGATCTACACGCCGCTGGTCAACGCCGACAAGGTGATCAACATCCCCGTCGCCAAACACCACAACCTCTCGCTCTACACCGGGGCGATGAAGAACTGGTACGGCCTGCTCGGCGGCCGTCGCAACCGCCTGCACCAGAACATCGATGTCTCGATCGCCGACCTTGCCACCTTCATGCGTCCGACGCTGACCATCCTCGACGCCACGCGTGTCTTGCTGCGCAACGGCCCGCAGGGCGGCAACATCGACGACGCCAAGGACATGCACCAGGTCATCGCCAGCCTGGATCAGGTGGCCGTCGACGCTTACGGCGCCACGCTGATCGGCGAGAAGCCCGCGAACGTGAAGTACCTGCACATGGGGCAGGAGCGCGGTCTGGGCACCATGGACTGGCAGAGCGTGCCGCGCGTGGAGGTCTGAGTGATCGCGCACGGTGATCCGAACGATCTGCCCGCCCCGCTGCCGTGGCTGGAAGAAAAAGGCCCCGTCACCCCGCTCGATCGCAAGCCGTCGGCCTCGACGGAGCCCGTCAAGATGACGGCGGCGGCAGCGGCGGCTCCGGTCAAGGCCGCGCCAGCCAAGCCGGCAGCGCCATCGTGGCTCTCGCGCTTCAAGTTCTTCAAGCCGCAGAAGCGCCCGGGCAGCGGCATCCCGGCTCGCCCCATCATTCGCCGGCTGGTCTGGGCTCGCCGCTTCGCGCAGGTCTTCTTCCTGCTGCTGTTCCTCTACTTCCTGGCGCAGACCGCGTTCCGCGGCACCTTCAGCGCGAGCTCCGACACGCCCGTGCGCCTGCCCTTGCCGGTCGAGGGCTTCCTGCTCGCCGATCCGTTCGTGGCGGCGATGACGCTGCTCAGCACGCACACGGTCTATCGCGGCCTGGCCTGGTCGCTCGTGATCGTGGCGCTCACGCTGGTCTTCGGGCGCGTGTTTTGCGGCTGGGTCTGTCCGTTCGGCACGCTGCACCACTTCTTCGGCTGGATCTTGCCGAGCCGCGCGCTCAAGGGCGGCAAGCGCGTCGAGTCCAACAAGACGCACTGGTGGCAGGCCGGCAAGTACTACCTGATGATCGCGTTCCTCGGCGCCTCGGTGGCCGGCAGCGCGATCGGCGGTCTGCTCGATCCGATCTGCGTGGCGGTGCGCGCCATCGGCCTGGGCGTGATCCCCGCGCTGCAGTACCTCGGCATCAGGAGCGCCACGGTCGCCTCCGAGACCAACGTGCGCGCCGTTCAGAATACGGCCGACGGCATCCAGGACGTCCTGGCGCAGAGCCTCTGGACGTCGAACCAGGGCTACTTCCACCAGACCTGGTTCATCCTCTTCACGCTGATCGCGATTCTGTTCATGAATCGCTTCATCCCGCGGTTCTGGTGTCGCGCGCTCTGCCCGCTGGGCGCGTTCCTGGGTGTGATCTCGCGCTTCTCCCTGTTCGGGATGGAGAAGGATCACGCCAAGTGCACCGACTGCAATCTGTGCCTCGTCAATTGCCAGGGCGCCGACAGCCCGCAGGGCGGCGTCAAGCACCGCAAGGACGAGTGCCACATGTGCCTGAACTGCGAGTCGGCCTGTCCGGAAGACGTGATCAAGTTCCGCTTCCTGCCGAACCGCAAGGGCCTGCAGGAGAAGCCGGATCTCACGCGCCGCACAGCGCTCGCCTCGGTGGCAGCTGGTGCCGTGGCCATGCCCTCGATGCGCATCGCCAACTGGCCGGACAAGGCCTACAGCGAGAAGGTGATCCGCCCGCCGGGAGCGGTGGAGGAGCGCGAGTTCCTCGAGCGCTGCATCCGCTGCGCCGAGTGCATGAAGGTGTGCCCGAACAACGCGCTGCACCCCGCGTTCTTCGAGGCGGGCCTCGAGGGTCTGTGGACGCCGATCCTGATCCCGCGCATCGGCTACTGCGAGTTCTCCTGCGTGCTCTGCGGTCAGGTCTGCCCCACCGGCGCGATCCAGAAGATCGACGAGAAGCAGAAGATGGGTGTGGGCCAGAAGCCGATCAGCGTCGGCACGGCCATGTACGACCACGGTCGTTGCCTGCCCTGGGCCATGGCGACGCCGTGCATCGTGTGCGAAGAGTTCTGCCCGACCTCGCCCAAGGCCATCTGGGCCGAAGAAGTCACCATCCCAAAGCGTGACGACAAGTACGGCAAGGACGGCGGTCACCCGGAGATGCTGACGGTCACCGTCAAGCGCCCGCACGTCGACCCGTCGCTGTGCATCGGCTGCGGCGCTTGCGAGAAGGTCTGCCCCATCGTCGACAAGCCGGCCGTCTACGTGACCAACGCCGGCGAGACGCGCAGCAAGACCAACGTCATCCTGCTCGAGAACACGAGCTACGGTCAGACCTGACGGCGAGGCCGATGAGGGCGCCGACCGCCGCTCTGCTCTTGGTGGCGTGCGGAGGCTCGCAGACTCCGAGCGCTCCACGGCGAGCCACGCCCGCGATCACTGTGCCTGCGCCGGCGAGTGCCGCTCCCGCGGCGAAGCCCCCTGCGATAAGGCCCGCCGACGGTCGCTGGGAGTGGACGAGAGAAGGCCTGCTCTGGATCGGCGGATCGACAATCAGCCTGTGGCAGCTCGATCCGCTGCGTCTGGTCGTTCAGCGCAGCGCGTCCCACGAGGTCGTTTGCGCCAACGTGTCGGCGTCACTCAATCTCTTGATGGCGACCACGAGCACGAAGACTCGCGTGCTCTGGGACCTGGCGTCGAGCGCCCCACCCACTCCCATGCCCGAGAAGGACAATCCCCTCGTCGGCTGTCTCGGCAGTTGGTTCCCCGCCAGCGTTTGGGTCGACCAGTACGGGCCCGCTTTGCGCCTCGTCGACGGTCGCATGGAAACCATTGCCGAATGCGCCGCGTCGGACTGCTTCGGGACGTCGCCCGACGGCTCATGGTTTCACGTGATCGACGAGGCGGGCATCCGGCTGAAGCGATCCGACGGACGTAACGAGCAACGCCTGGGCGGAGCGCACGGCTTCTGGAGCTCGGCAGGCGCCTTCGTCGAAGCCAGTAACCCCAGCGCGACCACGTACTGGGATCCGCAATCGGGGCGCCGGCTCTGGGCCAAGCGCGGCGTGCGAGCCGAGTCAGTCAGCCCGGAGGGCGACCGCCTGTTGGTCCTGCACGGTCGGGGCGATGGTTGCGAAGGCGGCACCTGGTCGGTGCTGTCTAGCCGCGATGGACATTCCATCGCTACCTTCAAGTACGACGACGGTAACTGCTGTCCGGAATTCGCCTGGGCGCCGCACGCGCGCGGGCAGTCGACGCTGGTCTTCAGTGACGGGTTTCGCATCCGCACCGTCGACCCCGACGCTCGTGTCGACAGCTACACGCTCGATGAGCACTGCACCGGGGACGTCCGAGTCGGCAGGAGCAAGCTCACCGTCGGCAACGTGGTGTTCGACCTCGCCACGCGGAGCATGACCAAGCTCGACGAGCTCACGGGTGACTCACAGTTGAGCCCTAGCGACGACTACGTGGGGGGCTCGCGACTGCAGGGCTTCACCATCTGGGACGCGCGCACAGGAGCCGTCGTCGCCGCCGAGCGCGGCCTGTCGAGCGGTTCCTTGCGCTGGGTCAGCCCTTCCGCGTTGCTCTTCAGTCCTCCCGACGTGGCCTGGACTTGCTTGTTGAGCGGTGTCGATCCCCGGCAGCTCTGTCTGACGGTGGTGCAGCGAGAAGGCGAGCGCCTCGTCCTCGCGCTGGCCGACGACGGCACTTACTCGCTGGCCGTCGACTGGTCGACCATGACCGAGCGATTGCGCTTTCTCGACGGCTTCGCGCGACCGCAGCGCCTGTGCCCGGACCTGCTCACCTCGTACCTACGCGGCGAGCACTGCGTACCGAGCTGAATTGCGAGCTCAGGGAGCGTCTTCGAGGCAGCGCACCGACGATTGCACGCCCTCGATCACCGGCATGATCGTGAACCAGGTCCAGTCCATCGAGACCAGGACCTCGTCGTCGGTCGACGCGGTCCAGAAGTGGGCCTCGGTCGGGAAGGCGCCGCTGTTCTGCGAGTCGAGCATCCAGCCGGCGGGCAGCACGTTGAAGCCGAACATCGGATCCACGTCGGGCGGGAACTCCCACAGCGACATGGAGTTGAGCTGTTCGGCGATCTCGTAGTTGAGATAGCCGGTGTCCGAGACGCCCTTCATCACGGTCTGCGCGTCGACGTACTCGGCCATGGTCTGATACTCCGCCGGAGTCGGCAGGTGCCAGCCCGTGGGGCACACCGTCTGCGCGGTGGCAAAGTCGTAGAGCTGGCCGAACAGACGGCAGTGATCCTCTTGCTGGGCGTAACAGAGCGAGCCCGACGGGGCCACGTAGGCGAGGTTCTCGGCCATCCAGTGCTGCGTGCCAATCGTCGTGGTGGCGTAGGTCCTGCCGTCGCGCGCGTCGGTGAGTGTGCCGGTCGTGTTGCTGGGCGGCGGAAACTCGACCAGCGGAAACACCTGAGTGGGCTCGCCTTCGATGCAGCGAATCGAGTGGCGGTACACCTTGAAATCCGTCTCGAGGTACACGCTGTCGTCGTAGAAATTGACGATCTGGCCGGCGTCGGTGTTGTACTCGTCGCTCGCCCAGAAGCTCGCGCTCGAGCCGAGAAAGCTCTCCGTGTACGGCAGCACGTCGAAGCCGAGCTCGTTCGTGCCCGTGGGCTCGTCCCAGCCCATGGTCGAGCGAAACGGCTCCCCGATGCCCCGGTAGTCGAACATGCCGAAGAAGTCGTCCGGCGCGGGGAAACCCGCCAATCCGTTCACGTAGTCGAAGAGAGCGATCCACTCCTGGCGGCTCGGCAGGTGCCAGCCGGCGGGGCAGATCCCCTGGTAGCTCGCCTCCGGAAGCTCGTTGTCGATGTAGTCGGTGACGCGCGCCTGCCCGTGCGCGGCGGACCAGCCGTAGAAGCGGCCGTACTCGTCGCAGCGCTCGATCACGTCGAGGCCCTCGAAGTCGGTGACGCACGTTTCGACATCGTGCTCGGAGAGCTCGTAGTCCAGGTTCTCGGCCATCCAGCGCTTGCCGTCGAGCTCCACCCAGCGGTACTCGCGGCTGTCGCGCGCATCGACGAACGTGCCCGTGGGCGGAGGGCTCACCCCGAGATGGAGCGGCGGCTCCGGAGTCTCGACTGCGCCGCCCGCGCCACCTTCGCCAGCGTCGGCAATCGTTCCGCCCGTGCCGGCGCTGCCCGAGCTACCCGCGTTGCCTCCGCCGCTTCCCGCGCTCCCGCCGCTCACGTTCGGAGCGTTGTTCGAGTCATCGTCCGAGCTACACGCCGCTGCGGCCAGTGCCGCGCCGATCACTGCGCCGATCAGTGCCACCTTCTTCGCCATGCTCGCCTCCACGCCGCCCAACATACGCGCGCGCTCGGCGATCCTTCCCTGCCAGGGAGGAGCTCGGGCTCCGTCAAAACGCGTAGCCCGCAGCGAGCATGACGAGCGGGGCGACCGAGTAAGCGTCCCCGTAAGCGCTGCCGGCGTCTCCGCTCCGCTCTTGCGACAGCACCCAGGCGGCCCCGGCGGAGCCGCGCACGGTGAAGCCGTGCTCGGATTCTCCGCAATACGTCGTATCGAGCTCCAGGGTCGTGGTGGCGGCCAGGGTGTCTCGCGAAGAAGGGCCGGGACCGTCACCCTGCTTGTCCCTGGCCGTCGTACGCAGCACGCCGAGCGTCGGCAGCAGTCGAAGGCGGAAGCCGACCTCCCGCCCGATCTCGAGGACGCGCCCACCCACCGTTCCCATCATCCAGGTCGTCTGAACGGTGGAGATGAACAAGCCGCCGGCCCCAGCGCCGAGCCGAAGCCAGGAGACAGGGTCCCACGCCATGGCGAGTCCCAGGCCGCCGTCACGCACGGCGAGCAGGTTCGCCGTGACCGCGACTCGCGGGCCGCGCTCCGAAGCATCGGCGGTTGAAGCCGCAGTCGGACCTTCCTCACGGGGAGAAGCTCGAGCTGCCGTGCTCAACAGGAGAAGCGACAAGAGCCCCCCGGCGAATGAAGCCCGCATGGTGCTTCACCTAGCAACAGCCAGGCCAGCGTTTGAACTGCGCCGAATTCGCCAGGGAGCCTGAAAATAGGCTCATTTGCGCTGCGGCACTGTGCCGTCAGGCAACGGTCCGTGCCTGAGCTGCTACTCGGCTCCTCAGCCGAGCTCGCTCTTGTCGAACAGCGCCGTGAGTGTCAGGCCTTCCGCGGCCAGCGCCTCACGCCCGCCAGCCTGGCGGTCGATCACGCAAACCGCGCCGATCAAGTTCGCACCGATGGAGCGCAGGTCCTTGGCCGAGAGCACGATCTGGCCGCCGGAGGTGACGACGTCCTCGACGATCAATACACGGCGGTTCTCCACGGCGGCTCCTTCCGAGAAGCGACAAGTGCCGTAGGCCTTTGCCTCCTTGCGTACGAACGCCAGCGGGATGCGAGTCTCCAGCGAAAGCGCCGTGGCGATCGGCACGCCGCCGAGCTCGAGACCAGCGAGCACCTCCGTGCCACTAGGAACCAGGGGCGCGAGTTGCCGAGCGATGGCTTGCAGCAAGTCGGGCTGGGACTCGAACTGGTACTTGTCGAAGTACTCGTGCGACGTCGCGCCCGAGCGCAGGCGGAACTCGCCCTTCAGGTGTGCGACTCTCGTGATGGCTCGACCGAGCTCTGCGCGATCCATGGCGCCGTATTCTACATCGAGGGCGTGCGCGGCTGCGGCGGTGGCGTGGGCGCGCAGCGCAACCTGCTGACGCGCAAGGAACGCTGGCGCGCCCTTTACGGCGCTGCCCCAGCACACGCTTGCTCTCGAGGATCCGGGCGCTAGATTACGTAAACCCGACGAGGGCAACCCGTACCGGGCGGAGCAAAGACGGGTTGCAGAACGGAGTTTCTGCAATGTCGTGGCTCATCCTCGTTCTGGCCGGGTTGCTCGAGATCGTCTGGGCTCTCGGCCTGAAGACCACCGACGGCTTCACACGTCCGCTGCCGAGCGTGATCACCGTGGTCGCAATCGTGGCGAGCCTGTGGCTGCTCGGAACAGCCGCCAGGACTTTGCCGATCGGCACGGCCTACGCCGTCTGGGTCGGCATCGGCGTGGTGGGCTCCACGCTGGGCGGCATCGTGCTCTTTGGCGAGCCCGTTTCAGCCGCGCGGCTCGCGCTGCTCGCCTTGCTCGCCGCGGCGATCGTCGGGCTGAAGGCGACGGCGTAGCGCTTCAGGCCGGGCTCAGCCCGCTTCGGGCTTTTGCGCCAGGATGATGATGCGCGGGCTGTTCGGACCGAAGAAGACGCCGGGCATGTTCGGGTGCCCGCTGGCTTCGGCGACGCGGAAGCCGACGTCGTGCAGCAGCGTGCCGAGCTCGTGCAACGAGTAGAGGCGGATCGAGTAGCTGCATTCGCGGGTGCGGCCGTCGTCGAGGATGACGGCGCGCTTCACGCGCAGGCGGCTGGAGATGAAGTCGACGCTCATGTCGTCCATGCAGACGCACGAGTCGCCTTCGAACCAGAGCGATGACGGAGACTGCACCGCGGCGAAATCGCGGTTCACCACGTCGACCAGGAACATGCCGCCGGGCTTCAGCGCGCGGAAGACGCGCTCGGCGACGTTGTGGTTCTTCTCTTCTTCGAAGTAGCCGAAGGTGGTGTTCCAGCAGTAGATGCCGTCGAACATCTCTTCGAAGGCCATCTCGCGCATGTCGCCCTGCAGGAAATTGAGCTTCTGATCCTTTTCCTGCGCGACCTCGGCGGCCAGCGCCAGCTGGTAACGCGAAAGGTCGTAGCCGACGACGCCGTAACCACGACTGGCGAGCTCGACGGCGTGGTTTCCGGAGCCGCAACCGAGATCAAGCACGACAC
>DATLIL010000189.1:0-4996 GCA_035539475.1 Polyangiaceae bacterium | reverse complement strand
GCCCGGCGCCCCCGAGGCCGGGACCGCGGCGCCCCCGTCCGGCGCAGCCGCAGCCGTTTCCGGGCGAACTTCCACGGGCCGTGTGGCCGAGCAGGCGAGCTCGGCGGTGCCGGCGGCGGTGACGGCGGCGAGAACGACGAGCGGGATGGAGCGCCAGGAGCTGGGGAGCGTCATCGGCGCGAACCATACATCGGAGAAACATTGGTGGGTCTCTGAAAGCGTGGGAAGATGTTGACGATGCCAGTCAAGGGGCCAGAGCGCGTACTAGGTCGCGTCGGCGTTATCGGTGACGTTCACTGCGAGGACGACCTGCTTTCGCGCCTGCTCGCCTACTTCGATCGCGCCGGCCTCGATGCCGTGCTCTGCGTGGGGGACCTGGCCGACGGTGCCGGCGACATCAACCGCACCTGCCGCCTGCTGCAGGAAGCCAACGTCCATTGCGTGACGGGAAATCACGACCGCTGGCTCTTGACCGACGAGCTGCGCGACGACCCCGAAGCCACGCCGACCCGTCTGCTCAACCGCGAGACGCGCGCCTTCCTCGAGAGCCTGCCTTCGACGATGGTGTTCGAGACGCGCGCGGGCAAGCTGCTGCTCTGTCACGGCACCGGTGACGACGACATGCTGGCCGTCAAGCGCGATCACCTGCGCTACGACCTGGAGAGCAACTTCGCACTGCAACGTCTGCTGCAGCAGGGCAAGTATCGCTTTCTGGTCGGCGGCCACACGCATCAGACGATGGTGCGCCGCGTGCGCGATCTGATCTTGATCAACGCCGGCACGCTGCACCGCGGGTACGCGCAGACGGCCGGCATCATCGACTTCGAGACGCACGAGGTCATGTTTTACGACCTCACCGGCGGGCAGGTGCAGCACGGCGAAACCGTGCCCTTCCCCGACCAGGACGAGCTCTCCTCGCGGGTTCTTCGGCTGTAAGACGTCTTGCCTACACGGAGAGCCTGAGCAATAGTCCCGGCCCCTTGGCTGAGACACTCGGAGCAACACCCCTGGTCAGCGTGATCATGGGCTCGAAGAGCGACTGGGATACGCTGCGGCACGCGGCCGACACCCTCGATGAGCTCGACGTGCCCCACGAGGTACGCGTCGTCTCGGCGCATCGCACTCCGGACCTGATGTTCGAGTATGCCGAGAGCGCCCGCGCTCGTGGCCTGATGGTGATCATCGCCGGAGCCGGCGGCGCCGCGCACCTGCCGGGCATGGTCGCCGCCAAGACGACCTTGCCGGTGCTGGGCGTGCCCGTGGAGAGCAAGGCGCTGAAGGGCATGGACTCACTGCTCTCCATCGCGCAGATGCCGGCGGGCGTACCGGTGGGTACGCTGGCCATCGGCCGCGCCGGCGCGATCAACGCGGCCCTGCTCGCCGCTGCGATCGTGGGCCATACCTACGCCGAGGTGCGGGCCGCCCTCGACCAATACCGCGCGGTGCGGACGCAAAGTGTCCTCGACGACCCCGATCCCCGAAGCTGACGGCCGCGGACCCCTGGTGGGCGTGCTCGGCGCGGGCCAGCTCGGCAGAATGCTGGCGCTGGCCGGCTACGAGCTCGGGCTGCGCTTTCTGTTCGTCGATCCGTCGCCGCAGTCGCCCGCGGGCGAGCTCGCCGAGCAGCTCTGCGTCGCCTACGACGACCCTGCGGCGCTCGAGCGGCTCGCGCAGTGCGACGTCGTGACCTACGAGTTCGAGAGTGTCCCGGCCGCGCCCGTGGAGTGGCTGACCGAGCGAGTCAGCGTGTTCCCGCCGGCCAAGGCGCTCGGCGTCGCGCAGGATCGCCTGGCGGAAAAGAGCCTGTTTCAGCGCCTCGGCATTCCGACCGCGCCGTTCTTCGCGGTGGACTCCGCCGAAGAGCTCGCCGCCGCGCTCGAACAGACGGGTTACCCCGCGGTGCTGAAGACGCGGCGCCTCGGCTACGACGGCAAGGGTCAGTTCGTGCTCAAGAGCCCGGCCGATCGCGAGCCCGCCTGGCGCGCTCTCGGCGGCGTGCCGCTCTTGCTCGAGGGCTTCGTCGCCTTCCAGCGCGAGCTGTCGCTGATCGCTGTGCGCGGCCGGGACGGCAACGCCGTGTTCTACTCGCTCGTCGAAAACGAGCACCGCGGCGGCATCCTGCGCAAGACGCTGGCGCCCGCGCCCAACGCCGCCGGTGAGCTCCAGGCCAAGGCCGAGGCCTACGTGACCGGGATCTTCGAGGCGCTCGACTACGTCGGCGTGCTCACGCTCGAGCTGTTCCAGAAGAACGGCGAGCTCTACGCCAACGAGATCGCTCCGCGCGTGCACAACTCCGGTCACCACAGCATCGAGAGCGCGCGCACCAGTCAGTTCGAGAATCACCTGCGCGCGGTGCTCGGCCTGCCCCTGGGCTCCACGGAGCTCCTCGGCTGCGCCGCGATGCGCAACCTGATCGGTGCCCTACCCGATCCCGGGGCAGTGCTCGCCATTCCGGACACGCACCTGCACCGCTACGGCAAGGCGCCGCGCACCGGCCGCAAGGTCGGTCACGTGACGCTGCGCGCCGACGACGAACGCGGGCTGCAAGAACGCCTCGCGCTGCTCGAGCCCCTGATCGCCGACGACGGCTGAGCCGATTTCCTGCCGGATCCGATTCGGGCTAAGCTCGCCGCCGCTCGGAGGATTTCATGCACAGAATGCACGCGCTCATGGTTTCGGCAGGTATCGCAGGACTGCTGACGAGCTTCGCGCCGCAGGCGCTGGCACAGCAATTCGGCGGCACGTACTCCACCAACCAGGGCGGCAACTACTACGGCGGCGGCCTGCCCCAGCAGAACGACGTCGACAACATCGGCGCCGAAGACGGCCAGTTCGTGTTCGGCTTCGAACGCGTCACGAGCCTCGCCTTCGATCGGCAGACCGTCAGCTTCGACGATCAAGATACGGGCAACGAGGTCGAGCATACCTACAAGAGCACGAGCCTCAACCTGCTCGGCGTCGATGCGTCGAGCCCCTCGCAGATGCCGCGCTTCGCGCTCGACTACGTGATCGCCTCGGGCTTCACCGCCGGCGTCTCGCTGGCCTTCACCACCCGCTCGCTCTCACTGGATGGCGGCAGCTACAAGCAGCCCGTGCTGGCGCCCTCGACGGTCAGGTCGGAGGGCGTCACTTTCTTCGGCGGCGCTCGCGTGGGTTACGCCTATGCCGTCGACGAAACGTTCGGGATCTGGCCCCGCGCCGGGATCAGCTATGCGTCCAGCACCGGCGAGTACGAAGCGGTGGTCGACCCGAACACGGGCGCCACGCAGACCTTCGACACCAGTGCCCGCTTCTTCGATCTCGATCTCGAGGTGCTCGGCGTGATCTCCCCGGTCGAGCACACGGCCATCTTGATCGGCCCCTACCTGGACCTTGGCCTGAGCGGCAAGTACGACGTCGACGTCCCGGTAGACACGGACAACCCGGACGGTGTGGACAGCCGCAATATCAAGCTCACGAGCTTCGGTCTCGTGGTGCACGCCGTCGGCTATTACTGAGTCCGTAGGGCTGCCCCCTCCTCGTCCGTCCTCGCGCGGAGCGCTGCGGGCGGCCGGTCCCCCCCAAGTCGGCCGCAAGCGGCCAACGGGGGGGACACCCACCTTTCGGCGCTGTTACGGCCGGCAGAAGTGACAGTGGCGGTAGCCGGAGGCAGTGGCAGCAAGCAGCGGACAGCAGGCAGTGACGGGAGACAGCGCCAGTGCCGGCGCACCACCGGTAACCGCTACTGGGATCGGCCGCGCTTCGCGCGTTGCCTAATGACGGCCAGACGGATCGGCCGCGCTTCGCGCGTTGCCTAATGACGGCCAGACGGATCGGCCGCGCTTCGCGCGTGCCTAATGACGGCCACGCTGCACGGCGCCGTGACGAACGCGTTTTACGTCCTGTGTTCGTTCGGCTGTTTGATTTTGCCGGTGTGCTCGGCCGCGTCCAGGCCGCTTCGCGCAGCCTGGACCCGGCCTGCGCGCACACGGCGCGGGGCTGCGCCGGCCGAACGAACGTCGGTCGGAAAAGGAACCAATGTCTCTCAAAGTCACCGAAGTCGCTCATGAGGTCATCGTTTCGCTTCGCCCACTACTGCCGCGGATCAAACGGTCGGATCGATCGCTGGCGGATCAGCTTCTGCGCGCGGCCAACTCGATGGTGCTCAATATCGGCGAGGCCGAGTACTCGGATGCGGGGACACGACGCGCCCGCTTCTTCACGGCGGCGGGCAGCACGAACGAAACGCGTACGGCGCTGAAGCTCGCCGCTGCTTGGGGCTACGTCCCAGCGAGTCAGGTCGAGGTTCCGTTGCGGCGCTTGGGAGAAGTCCAGGCGATGCTCTGGAAACTCTCACACTGACACCGCTTGGGAGGCGCTGCCGTCGCTGGTCGGCGGCAGCGCCTCCACGTGCAACATCCTCGGTGCAGGCCGCGGTTGCCAGAGCGGGCCGCGCTTCGCGCGTTGCCCTACTGAATGCCCCTGAGAGATCGACCGCGCTTCGCGCGCTGCCTACGGACGGCGCTGAGAGAGCGGGCCGCGCTTCGCGCGTTGCGCGCTCACGCCTCTCGGACATCGCCGCGCTTCACTGCGCCTTCGTCGCTCCCTTGCTTCGCTCGGACAGTAAACCTCGTTGGACTCCGGCTCGCGCGTTGCCTCCGCGAGACCGGGTCGCGCCGGCCGTTTAGAACGCTTTCATCGGGTGCCTTGCAGCGCGGCAGGCGGCGACGTCGACGACGTGTTCACCAAACCAACACTTTGGGGAGTACATAGAGGCCCACCCGGCATTGCTGCCTTGCAATGTACCTTTGGCGATGCTGAAGGGGACTCGCCGGCGGTGCGTCAACTGGCCAGGCGGTTTGCGTCCGCGAGCAGCTTGGCGCGGGCTTCGGCGTCTTCGGAGCGGTAGTAGTCGCGCAGCGTGAGGGCGCGGTCGACGAGCACCAGGTGCGAGCCGTGCAGGATGCCGAAGTGCTCGGCGCCGGCGTCGGCCTTGCCCTCCGTGGCGAGCTTGAAG
>DATLIL010000188.1:0-7632 GCA_035539475.1 Polyangiaceae bacterium | reverse complement strand
TACCTGCACTTCCTCAAGAGCCGCGGCGTCAAGATAGCGCTGGGCTCGGCCAGCAAGAACGCGGTGATGATCCTCGATCTGCTGGGCATTCGCTCGCTGTTCGACGTGATCATGGACGGCACCAAGGTGCAGAAGGCCAAGCCCGATCCCGAGATCTTCGTGCGCGCTGCGCAGGAGCTCGGCGTGGCCAAGGAGTTCTGCGTGGTGTTCGAGGACGCCGAGGCCGGCGTCGAGGCCGCGCGCCGCGCCGGCATGGCCACGGTGGGCGTGGGTAAGCCCGAGATCTTGAAGCACGCCGACGTGGTCATCCCCGGCTTCGTGCCGCTGCTGGCCGTTGGTCTGATCGCCAGGGAGCCGGCGAGCTCCGGCGCTCGAGCGGCCCAATGACCGAGCAAGAAGAGTTCGAGGTCTCCGAGCAGGGCACGCTCGACGCGCAGGCGGTCGATCGCCTGGGCAACAAGCTCCTGATCGGCAACGGCTATCTCGGCTATCGCGGCACGCTCGAAGAGTTCGACAGGGAGCAGAAGACGGCGACCATCGTCTCCGGGCTCTACGACAAGGTCGGCGACGCCTGGCGCGAGCCGGTCAACCTGCCGAACGGGCTCTTCGTCGAGATCAGCCACGGCGGCGTGCCGCTGCACGCGCTGAAGAGCAAGGTCGTCGCGCACGAGCAGACCCTCGACATGCGCGCGGCGCAACATCTGCGCGAAACGACGTTCGAGTCGGCCGACGGTACGCAGATCATGGTGCAGGCGCGCCGCTTCGTCAGCTTGACGCGGCAGCGGCTGATCTGCCTCGAGTACACGCTGCTGTCCGATCGCGACTGTACCGTCACGCTGCGAACCGGCATCGACGGCGACGTCTGGGACCTGAACGGCCCGCACCTGCGCGACATCAGCAGCAGCGAACAGGACGGCGTGATCGCGCTCGGCGCCGTGACGCACGAGAACGGCGTGCCCGTGGCCGTCTGCGAGTGGCTCGCGGCTCCGGCGGGGGCGCGCAACGTCGTGTCCAGCGACCAGCGCATCACTCGTGAGCAGGAGCTCGTGCTCCGCGCCGGTCAGCCCACGAAGATCGAGAAGCTCGTTGCGCACGTGACTGGCCTCGACTCCCGCGATCCGCTGGTCGACGGCCGCAGCGCTTGCCTGGAGGCGAAGGAGGTCGGTTTCGCGAAGCTGTTCGCCGAACACCGCGCGGCCTGGGCCGAGCGCTGGTCCCAGTGCGACATCCGCATCGCCGGCGACGCAGCGGCACAGCAGGCGCTGCGCTTCAGCATGTACCACCTGCTCGCCATCGCGCCCACGCACGCGCAGAACGCCTCGATCCCGGCGCGCGGGCTCTCGGGCCAGGTCTACAAGGGCGGCATCTTCTGGGACACCGAGATCTTCATGCTGCCGTTCTTCGCGCATGCCTTCCCGGCGCTGGCGCGGAACCTGCTCCTCTACCGCTTTCACACGCTGGACGGCGCGCGGCGCAAGGCGGCCGAGTACGGCTTCCGCGGCGCGTTCTACGCCTGGGAGAGCCAGGATAGCGGTGACGACGCCTGCACGTTGTTCAACGTCACCGACGTCTTCACCAATCGCCCGATGCGCACCTACTTCCGCGACAAGCAGGTGCACATCAGCGCGGACGTCGTCTACGCCTTCTGGCAATACTTCGCCCTGACCGGCGACGCCTCGATCTGGCGCGACGGCGGCGCCGAGGTCGTCTTCGAGTGCGCGCGCTTCTTCCTCTCGTACGTCTACTTCAGCCCCGACAAGCAGCGCTACGAGGTGCTCGACGTCACCGGTCCGGACGAATATCACGAGCGCGTTCACAACAACGCGTTCACCAACCTGATGGTGGCGCACACGTTCGACGTCTGCCTGCGGGTGGCGGGGGAGCTCGAGCAGAGCACTCCGCAGGCGCTCGGGGCGCTCCTGGACAAGCTCGCCTTCGCGGCTGATCTCGCGCGCATCCGCGAGGTCGCACGCAGCGTGTACGTGCCCTCCGAAAGCGGCGAGGTCATCCCGCAGTTCGACGGGTACTTCGCGCTCGAAGACGTCTCGCTCGAGGCGCTCAAGGCGCGCAAGCTCCACGCCAACGAGTACCTGGGCGGCGGTAACGGCCTGGCCACCACCACGCAGGTGCTGAAACAGGCCGATGTCGTGCTCGCCATGGTCCTGTTCGGTGACCAGTTTTCGCTCGAGACCAAGGCCAGGAACTGGGAGTACTACGAGCCGCGCACCGAGCACGGCTCGAGCCTGAGCGCCTGCTCGTACTCGCTCGTTGCCGCGCAGATCGGCAAGGTCGACTGGGCGTACAAGTATTTCCTGAAGACGGCCACGGTCGATCTCACGGGCGACTCGAAGCAGTACGTGGGCACGCTCTACATCGGTGGCACGCACCCGGCGGCCAACGGCGGCGCGTGGATGTCGGCCGTCTTCGGTCTGTGCGGACTACGCTGCGTCGAGCAGACCATCGCCGTCGAGCCGCGTCTGCCGGCGCACTGGACCAAGGTGACGTTGCCGCTGGCGTTCCGTGGCCAGCGCATCGAGCTCGAGCTGTCGGCAGAGCAGGTCACGGTGCGCGTGCTGGGTAAGCTCAGTCAGCCGCTGTCCATTCTCGTGAGCGGTGTTCGTTACACGCTGCCGAACACCGGCGGCCTTGTGGTTGCGATCCCAGCTACGCGATCGAGCGCAGTCAATCAACGCAATTGACCAAGAGAAATTGGAACTTTGCGGTCGCTGCTGTATTCGCGTTTGTGGCTGAAATCTCGTTGATCGAACGCGCAGCGCAAAGCACACTGTAGTTCGTTCGGAACGCCGCTACGACGCTCGTAGCCGATCCGCGCCGGTGCCAACGCTCATGAACAATCGATCGCGGTGGATCCCTCTGACCGTGGCAGCGGGCTCGCTCGCCCTGACACTGGCCTGCAGTCGCGTTGACGGTGGCACGGACGCCGACGAGCCCGCCGCGGGCAACGGCGGTTCGGGTAACGCGGGCTCGGGCAAGGGCGGTTCGGGCGTCGCCGGCTCGGTATCGCCCGTAGGGGGCAGCGCCGGCTCGGGCGGCTCCGTACAGAACGGCGGCAGCAGCGGCAGCGGCGGTGCTTCCGGCAGTGGCGGCGTGGCGATGCCGCCGCCGGCGCCCGACTTCCTCGCCGACCGTGGCATCACGCTGCCGTTCGCCAGCTACGAGGCCGAAGCCATGATGACCAACGGCCTGATCACGGACGCGACGCGCAACTTCGGCGCGGTCTCGGCCGAGGCCTCCGGTCGCCGAGCGGTGCGCCTGCTCGACACGGGCGACTACGTCGAGTTCGCCAACGCCTATCAGTCGAACTCCATCGTCGTGCGCTACTCCATCCCCGACGAAGGCCCCGATCACTGGGTCACGCTCAGCGTTTCGGTCAACGGCGAGTCGCGCGGCAAGCTGAACCTGACTTCGCGTTACTCCTGGAGCTACGGCGGCGAGAACGAGTTCAACCAGCCAGCCCAGAAGGACCCGAACTTTGGTAATCCGCACCACTACTTCGACGAGGCCCATGCCCTGATCGGTGACGTGCCGGCAGGTGCGATCGTCAGGGTGAGCAAGGAAGCAGACGACGTCGCCTCCTACTACGTCGATCTGGTCGAGCTCGAGCAGGTGGCGGAGCCGCTGGCCATGCCCGCAAACTTCGTCTCGCTGACCGATTGCGGCGCGGTCCCCAACGACAACGGCGACGACTCGGTCGCGATTCAGAACTGTGTGAACCAGGCTCAGGGTGAGGGTAAGGGTCTGTTCATCCCGGTCGGCGCCTTTCAGAGCTACAGCGCGCCGATCTTCGCGTCCAACGTGACGATCCGCGGCGCCGGCATCTGGCACTCGTCGATCAACGGCTTCAACGCCCGCTTCGAGTGCACGGGTGGCGGCGGCTGCAAGTTCTACGACTTCGCTGCGTTCGGCGACACCACCCGGCGCGACGACGCCGCCACCGAGACCTTCTTGCGCGGCAACGGCAGCGGCTGCGTGGTCGAGAACATGTGGATCGAGCACCTGAACCTCGGCGTCTGGACCGACCGAGGCACGAGCGGGCTCACGATCAAGAACTCGCGCCTGCGCAACCTGCACGCCGACGCCGTCAACCTCTACAACGGCACCGTCGATTCCACGGTCGAGGGCAACCACATCCGTAACACCGGCGACGACGCGATCGCTTCCTGGTCGCACACCGCCGACTCGCCGGGGCCGAGCCGCAACAACGTTTACCGCAAGAACTACGTGCAGGTGCCCTGGCGCGCGAACTGCTTCGGCATCTACGGCGGTCAGAACAACACGATCGAGGACAACGTCTGCGCCGACGTCGTGCAGTACCCCGGCGTGCTGTTCGCGCGGCAGTTCGATTCGCACGACTTCAGCGGCATGACCAGCTTGACGCGGAACACGATCATCCGTGCGGGCGGCGCCGCCTACGACCACACCCACGGCGCGCTCAAGTTTCACGCGGACCAGGGTCCGGTGGCGAACATCACGGTCAACGATCTCTTGATCGTCGATCCCACCTTCTCCGGCATTCACGTTCAGGGCCTCGACTCGGTGAGCGGCGTCTCGCTCACCGACGTGACCATCGAAAACCCGGGCAATGCGTCGTTCTTCCTCAATGGTGGGTCCAAGGGCTCCATGGACGCGGTCAGCGTCGTCGTCAGCGGTGGCGCAACGGCCGTGATCGACGAATCCGAGGGTCAATTCAACCTGGTAAAAGGGGCCGGAAGCTCGGGCTGGTGAGGCGCGGTAAATCGCGCGCCGTTGGACGGCGTTGAAGCGGGCCGCGTTCGGGCCAATAATTCGAGCGTGGCGGAAACGCCCTTCGATAGCCGCGAGATCGTGGTGCTGATCAGCGCGGTCTTCGTGTTCGCGAGCTCGCTGCGCTTTGGCACAGAGCTCAAGCGCGTACCGAGCTGGCGCGCGCTGGGGGCAGCGATGGTGTGCCTGATCATCGGCGGCACCGCGACCATCGTCGAACACTTCACCTCCTACGCCGTCTTCAACCTCGTCGAGCACGTCGCCTACCTCTGCCAATCGCTCTTCGTGGTCGCCTGGGCCTTCAGCATGAGCAGGGCCACGGGTTGATGTTCGTGCGGAACCTCGAGATTGCGGGTGCAGCGGCGGTGTTGGTCGCACTCTTCGTGGTGCTGCGCTCCTCGTCCAAGGTTCCGCGACCGGCTCGCTTTTCGCTGCTGGCGCTCCTCGGCGTGCTCCTGTTCAACCACCTGGCCAACATCCTGGAGTGGAGCGGCATCGACTACGCCGACGAGCTGGCCGACAACCTGTCGGTCGTGGTGCCGCTGGTCTGGGGGTTTTTCTTGTTCGAGATCGGGCGCAGCTACCTCACGGCCAGGGTGGACGCGGGAGCGCAGGAGTTCCTGTTCCTGCTCGAGCGTGTTCCGGCGTCGGTCGCCTGTCTCGGCGCCGACGGCAAGCTCGAGGCCTTCAGTCGCGCCTGGCGGCGTGGCTTTCCGACCTCGGTCGTCGGGGAATCCCTCGTACGTTCGTTGCCGGTGCGTTTGCCCACGCTGGAAGCGGGTATCAACGACTGTCTGCGCGAGGGCAAGGAGGTGACCGCCAACGAGGAAGCCGCCACCGACGAGTCCGGGCGGACGCGCTATTTCCGCTGGGCCCTCCGGCGCTGGAGCCATCCGCATCAGCCGGATCCTGGAACTCTGCTCGTGCTCGAGGAAATCACCGAGGAGATCGAGGTCGAGACCAAGCGGGTGGTCGCCGCGGAAGAGCTCGCGCGCGCGCAGCGGTTGGCGCACCTGGGGGCGCTGGCGGCGGGCGCCGCGCACGACTTCAACAACCTGCTCCAGGTCATTCATTCGGCGGCGTGGGAGCTCGAGCAAGGCTCCGACGCCAAGGAGGCCGCGCACGATCTGAACCAGGCGCTGAGCACGGCCGGCGCGCTGACCAAGGCCATGCTCAAGTTCGGCAAACCCGAGGACGTGGCGCGTGGCGCGGTCGACCTGCGCGCCCTGGTCAGCGATCTCCAGGGTCTATTCGGTCACGCGCTGGGGCGCCGTCACAAGCTCGTGGTCTCGATGCCGCCGGGTGTGGATCTCGTCGTGCACGGCAGCGCCGCGCGCCTGCAGCAGGCGATCATGAACCTCATCACCAATGCGCGCGACGCCATGCCTGACGGCGGCGAGATCTCACTCGGTCTCCGCATCGAGGGAGGGCAGGCGCTGATCGCGGTGTGCGATCACGGCGTCGGCATGCCGGAGTCGATCCGCGAGCAGCTGTTCAAGCCCTTCTTCACGACCAAGGGCGCGCACGGCACCGGGCTGGGGCTGCGTGTGGTGCGCAGCGTGGTCGAGGAGCACGGTGGCAAGATCGACTTCGAGTCCGAACCCGGTGAGGGCACCACGTTCCGCGTCTGGCTACCGCTGTCTGCGCCCGGCTAAAACGGTGCTTTGCGGTCCTTCACGGCCATGATGGCATCGTCGAGCGCCTTGCCTTCGCGCAGGCAGCCGTAGCAATCCAGGCGCTGGCCCGGCCCGCAGCCGGTCGCGCGCCGGAGCTTGGTCAGGAGGTGCAACGAACGGCGATCGCCGTCGCGCTGCGCGAGCGGCAAGAGCTTCTTCTTGTCGTCGCAGCTGTCAGCGACGCGCAGGTCGAGTGCGACCGCGAGCGCGGGCGATGCCTTCGCTCGGACGTCGCTGCTGTAGATCAGCGCCTGCGCCAGCGTCGTCACCTCGGTGCGCGACGCGGTGCCGGTCCAGACCTCGTAGATCAGATCGGCCCCGATCGAGCCGGGGGCCTTGGCCAGCGCCGCCAGACCATCGTAGGCCGTCTCTTCCTTCGCGGTGTACCGGCGAAGCTCGCGCAGCACGGCCTTGTCCATCAAGAGCGTCGGGTCGCCCTCGATCCGGGTGCGCAGTCGTTTTGCGGCGGCGCGTTCGCGGTCGAGTCGCGCCTCGGCCAGGCTGAGCAGGGCGTCGGAAGTTCGCGCCTCGGTGTCGGCCATGGGCGGCGCGGGAGCGGCGCTCGGCGCGGGTGGTAGCGCAGCGCTCGGGCGAGCAACGGGCGCGGCGGTGACGGAGGTGACGGCAACCTTGGGAGCCGGTTTCGACGGCGTGCGTGAGCTCAACGTCGCGGCGCCGATGGCGAGCATGATCGGGTAGAGCACGACCAGCGGCGCCAGCACCGCCCAGAGCGGTAGCGACGTTCCTGCGATGCGTACCGAGCCAGCGAGAGCCGCGGAGAGCGTGCGCCCGCCCGGTGCCGCAACGGAAGGGCGCGGGACGATCGAGGGCTGCCCGTACGCCGGCGGAGGCGCCGACGGGTAGGGCCACGGCCCCGGTGCTTGAGACGGAGTGAGCGCCGCGGCGGGTCGCAGCGAAGGCGTTGCAGCGGGTCGCAGCGACGGAGCGCCGACTGGCCTCATCGACGGAGTGGCAGCTGGTCGTACGGACGGAGCGGCCACAGGTCGCATCGATGGCGCGCCGACTGGCCGCATCGACGGAGTGGCAGCTGGTCGCATCGACGGAGTGGCGGCTGGCCGCGCGGAAGCCCTCGGCACGGGCGGCGCCGGCCTCGTCGAAGGGCGCTTCTCCGGCGGTGGCGGCGCGGTCGGCCGGTGGACGTTGGCCGGTGGCGGCGGCATCGGCGCAGGAG
>DATLIL010000187.1:0-4287 GCA_035539475.1 Polyangiaceae bacterium | reverse complement strand
CACTCGGAGAGCGCGACGAGCGCTTCGATGAGCGCGGGCGAGAACGGGTAAACCTTCTTGAAGTCGGCCTCGTCGCCTTCAGAGCCGATGAGCACGCTCTGCGCCTGCCCGGCGGCGCGCCAGGTCTTGGCGAAGTCGTCGGCGAGCTTCTGTGCAGACGACGCGTCCTTTGGACGCACGACGCGGTGGGCGACGATCGCCGGAAGGTTCGAGTCGGCGAGCTCCACGACCTCGAAGCGCCCCTCGTGGTGCGACATGTTCCGCTGTGTCTCGGCGCGCAGCGAGCCCGAGGCGTGCTCGCCGAGGAACTGGCTGATGTCGCGCTGACGCGCCATGAAGCTCACGATCGGGATGGCGCGGTCGGCGTCCTGCGCCTCCTTGAGCTTCACCATCTTCTGCGTCTCGCGGCCGACGAAGCCCGGCACGCCCGCGTTGCCCGCGAGCCAGAGCACCAACTCGTCGAGGTAGAGCACGATGGCGTCGAAGCCGAGCGACTTGGCATGGCGACTCATGACGCCGAGGCCCGTATCCAAGTCAACGAAGCGGCCTTGCTGCGCCGTCCACGACTTGAAGAACGTCCGCACCAAGTCGCTGAACAGCTTGGCGCGCGGGCTCTGGGCGTCGCGGTCGACCTCGCCCACGTAGGTAGCTCCGGCGGCGGCCTCGAAGGTGGCTGCGTCCCACTTGCGGGCCTCAGCGAGCTTGCCCCAGCCGCTCGCAGCCTGCTTCACTCCGCCGTTCAGCTCCTCGAAGAACTTGTCGTCGCCCATCCTGCGTCGAAGGTCGCGCGCGTCGTCGAAGAGGCCCTGGTCGGCGTAGATGGCGGGCGTCGGCGCCTCGGCGTGGTTCTTGGCCGCCCACGCGACGTAGGAGCCAAGGATCTTCGACTCCATATCCTGCGCGCCGAGCATGTGGATCGGGAGCTGGAGGAGCTTCTTCTTGCCGATCCAGTCGTTCTTGGAGCGAAGCGTGTGCAGCTCGCCCCGGCTCCACGGTGCCGGGTGGTCGGCGAGCATGAGGTCGAGCAGCGCCATGAAGTGGCTCTTGCCGGCGCCGAACGAGCCGTGGAGGTACGCGGCCTGGCTGCGTCCGTCGCGCAGCGCGCTGCCGATGATCGACAGCGCGTGCTCGAAGGTCTGCACGATCTTCGGTGTGATCGCGTAGTCACGCACCGTGCGGGCTGGGTTACCGATGCCGCCGGTGAGGTCCTGAACGAAGTCACCCTTGCGAACGGCCTCCGGTAGATCGAGCAGATCATGGATGCGTGTCGTCATGCTTGGTCTCCAGTGGCCACGTACCGAGCAGGGCGCCCGGAGAGCTTCTCAACGAGCCCGTCGGCGATGAGCTTCTTCAGCGCCTTGGCGACGAGCGCCTTGGTCACGCCCACGGCGCTAGCGAGCTCGACGTCGGTGGGGCCCTCGGGCGGCTCGGTGTCTTCGCCGTCGTCTTCGTCGTCCTCGTCGACCTCGGGCTTCCACACCGCGAGGGCGGCGAGGACTTCCGCCGGATCGAGGGCCGTGCGCTTCGGCGCCGCGGGCGGCGTCCACTTGCGCAGGTCGCCGACGGCGACGCCGAGTGCGTGCGCTTCGCCCGCCACGAAGTCGCGGAAGAACTCGCCGAGCTTCATGCCGCCGAAGGCCGCCGAGGGCTCGTTGTGCCACTGGAGCAGCCACGGCACACGCTCGTCGAGACCGGCGAGCAACGGCAGGAGGCGGTCTTTCTGCCAGCCGTCCTCCGTCTTGCGACGTTGGTACAGGCCCGAAAGTGCTTGCGCGACCTGCAGGTGGTTCCAGCCCGCCCAGCCGACAAGCGGCGTGGTGTCCTCGTCGGTGTTGCCGCCGGGCACGGTGACGAAGCGTTCCTTCGGAACGTCGAGCTTGCCGCGCAGGCTCCAGTAGTGTCGGAGGAAGTCCTTGGGCCCGTACTTGTCGGGGACGGGGATGGCCTTGAGCTTCAGGCGCTCGAGCTCCGGCTTCAGCTTGCCCTCGTCTTCGAGGCGCTGAAGGCGCCAGGTCTCCTCCCAGCTCGCGCGCTTCTCCATGCCGGTCTCGGCGTAGCGGTAGCCCGCGAGGAAGGGCACGCCCTCGGCGTCGACGAGGTCCGAGAGCAGGCGCGCGAGATCGAGCCCGCTCTCCTCGGTGAGCAGCTCGTGGGCAGCGGCCACGGCGGGATCGCGCCCGAGGTCGAGTGCAAGTTGACGCACGGTGCGCAACTCCGGCTGCGCCTGCTCGCGGAACGAGGTCTCGATCCGCTCGAGCAGCCACGTGCGCACGGCGTCCGAGAACGCTTTCGTGTCATCGGGCGGCGACCAGCGTCGTTTGGTTTCGGGTGTCTCGAGGAGCCTGAGCTGCTTGCCGCGCTCGGCGTCGTCGAGCAAGCGGAGGCGCTGGCGATAGAGGTCGACGAGCGGGCCAGCGACGTCCTTTGGAGCCTCGCGCTTGTGAACACGGAACCACTCGGACGCCGAGATGTCGGTCGGCACCTCGCGGGCGAGGCGCACCTCGAAGGGACGGTGGTTCGGCTCGACGGGAACGCGCACCGCTTCGACCGACGGCGCTTCGACGGTGGGCAGGCCGAAGAGACCGTAGACGCGCCAGTCGATCTCCTCCTGGAGCGAGATGAGGACGCCGCGCAGGCGTGCGCGCTCGGCGAGGCTCTTGGTGCGGGCGTCGCGGAGCGCCGCGAGCTTAGGCGTCCGGGCGAGCGTGGCGGCGACGACCTTGTCGGCAGCATGCTCGGCCATCCTCGCGACTGTCTCTTCGGCCGCAACGACGAGGTCGAGGAGCTTGGTCTTCAGGTCTTCGAGCTTCGGGACCGGGAGCTGCTGGAGCAGGTTGCCGGCGTACTCGAGGTGGCGGTTCCACTGCGTCGCCGAGAGACGCGCGCCGTCGCCGACCTGATCGCCGCCCTTGGGGAACATCACGAGGCGGCACCAGAAGGCGACGGTGGAGGAGTTCAGGTAGCCAAGGAGCGCTTGGTGGTCAGCCTCGCCGTAGTCCTTCTTGAGGATCAGGACAGGAGCGTGCTGATTGAAGACTCGCCCGCCACGGTCAAGCGCCGCGTGGTTGTGCGTCGCGACGTACGGAAGCACGAGTCGAACGGGGAGCCGGTAGCGTTCGGAAATCCATCTGTCCCACGCCCAGTATGGGTCGCCGGCTTCCCCGCGCGTCTCGCCACCAAAACCGACCTTTCCGAGGATCTGCGAACGAACCTTCCAGAAGTGCCTCGCACCGAGGCGGAGCTCGCTGATCGGGACCAATTCGAAAGCATCGTCGTACGGAGCCACCGCCACCTCGATGCTCTCAAAGTGCCAGTCTCGAACGCCATCACCGGCTACAAAGGTGCGCACGTGCCTGTCGGGTACACTTGCGTTGTGCGCCGCGTGTCGCGGCATGATGAACGCATCGTTCGTTCCGGCGAAAGAGGCGGGCCCGATCTCGCTACCGAGACCGCGGAGGCTCTTGTCCGACCGACTTCCCACAACAGCATAAAGGCTTCGTGCGCCACCACCCGCAAGAATCCACGGCTGCCGCCGCAGCTCATGTCGCTCCAATCGCTCAACCGATACGTAATCACCGTCGAACCCCACCTCGCGGTGGTGTCGGACAATCTCGGTCCACACGGGTGCCGTCGAAGGATCGGCGGGAACATCTTGCTCACCGCGCTTCCCGAGCACCGCAACGGCGGGCGTGGTGCTCGCCGGTCGGTTTCGTCCGAACAACAGCAGCGTTGGCGTCCCATGACCAGGCAAGTAGCACCCGGACGTATCGATCACCTGCTGCAGATCGAAGCGGGGCAACACCTTCTCGATGAGCGTCTTGCCAAAGTCGCGCTTCGCCCATGCGTTGCTGTTGATGAGGCCGACGAATCCTGCCGTGCCAGCCAGCTCGAAGAACCGCTCGGTAAATGGCGCAGACAGCGAGTATTTGCCCGCCGCGCTCTCATACATGTCGCGGTACTTCTTTCGCTTCGCGGAGTCCTTCTCGGTGATGTATGGCGGGTTGCCGACGACCGCCTGAAAGCGCCTCGTGAGCACGCGCTCGACCTCGCGGCGATCTTCGAGCCGGAAGAGCCTATCGCCCCACTGCGCATCGGCGTCAAAGTCGAGCTGCTGGTCGAGGCCAAGCCGACGCTGATCGAACCGATGTACCCGCTGCGTGAACCCCGTCTGGCTCGCCTGGGTGACGGTGTTGCAGGGTGGCGAGCATGGAACCGATGAGCAGTGGCCGCGCGCAGCAGCGTAGGCCGGCAACCAGGCGACCGGGCCCGGCGGTACGGCTCGCTCAC
>DATLIL010000186.1:0-6681 GCA_035539475.1 Polyangiaceae bacterium | reverse complement strand
CAGGAGGAGTGGTCGCCGCGGGCGGAGCCGAGTCGAAGCTCGCCGACCCGCTGGGCGGGCGGGCCGCGGATTTCGCCGGCGCCGGGGGCGCGGCGGCAGGAGCGCTCGCTGAGGGGGCTGGCGGCGCGTTGCCGGCGCTCTGGGCAAGAGTCAGCGACGACAGTGTCCCCACGCCGAGCAGCGCCAGGAACCACAAGGCCTTGTTCAAGTGCATCTTCCCTTCAGCCGTTAATGCCCGCACAAGCTCCAGCCTTCGCGGTTATGTGCGGATTCAAGGACCTCTGCAACCCAAATGACTGCGCAACCAAGCCCCGTGACGCTGCTCTTCGAGGCGAGCGTGGGAAAGCAAGCCGCGGTCGCGAGTCCGACCGCTCGCCCCGGCCAGCTTAGACGACGTGCTCCCGGAGGGGTCCCGGCTCGCCAATCGGGGGCTGCAGCCCCCGCACAGTGGCTAGCCAAGCCTATTTCCCGTGTGGTGTCGATCCACCAGAACCCCAGCACGGCTTGCGGCCGAAGGGCGTCGGGCGGTACGGTCTAGCCCTGCGGAGCGGGCGAAGATCGAACCGCGCGCCGGAACGTCCAACTCAGTATAGGACGCCAGGCAAACCCCTCAGAGCGGGAATCGTCCCGCGCTCGGTCCCGATCCCTTCTGCCCGCAGCTGAGGTCAGAACGGCTCGGGATGGCGACCGGTCAGGGCGACGCAACAGACGAAATGCTCATGGTGCGCTACCAGCGTGGCGACCGGACGGCTTTCGCCGAGCTCGTCCGCCGCCACCAGAGGCCCGTGTACAACTTCGTGCTGCGCCAGCTCCGTCATCCCAGCCACGCCGAGGACGTGACCCAGGAGTGCTTCCTCCGGCTGGTGCAGAACGCCGCGGAGTTCAAGCACGAGGCTCGCTTTGCGACCTGGCTCTACACCATCGCGCGCAACCTCTGCATCGACCACCTGCGCAAGGCCATCCACCGCCGCCACCCCTCCCTCGACGAGCCCGCGCGGCCGGGGATGGAGCGGTCCCTCGGCGAGAGCATCGCCGACAACCACCCCAAGGCCAGCGCCGAGCGCGTGGCCGTCTCCTCGCAGATGATGTCGAGCATCGTGAGCGCCCTCGACTCGCTGCCGGAGGAGCAGCGCGAGGTCTTCCTCCTGCGCGAGGTCGGCAACCTCCCCTTCAAGGACATCGCCGATGTCACCGGCGTCCCGGAGAACACCGTCAAGAGTCGTATGCGTTACGCCCTGGACCGGCTCAAGGGCGCCCTTTGTGAGTTCGAGGAGTATGCTCGCGCCCTGCGCTGACCTGCCCTGATTTCCCATGGATTGTGAGAAGTTCGACCGAGTGGTGCTCGACCTGCTCTACGCAGAGCTGGACGAGCTCACGTCTGCGTCGGCCAAGCGCCATACCGAGCACTGCACGCGCTGCCGGGGCATTCTTTCGGAGCTCCGCGCCACGCGCGAGGTCGGCGTGTTGCCGCTGGTCGATCCGCCCGAGGGGCTCGAGCTCAAGATCCTGGAAGCCGAGCGCCAGGCGCGTAAGGGCCTGCCGGCGCGTCAGCGCGTGGGCCGAGTCATCTCGCTGCTTGCGGGCTACGCCATGCGACCGCAGCTGGCCATGGCAGCGCTGCTGTTGCTCTTGATCGGCTCGAGCCTCGTCATCTTGCGCGGCCGGCCCGGCGAACGCGACAGCGTGATGGTGACCGAACAGGGCCTACCCGGAAGCGAGCCGGAGTCGCTGACTGTTCCGGTGCCCGAGCGCTCTCCGGCGGCGGCAGAGGAGAGCGGCGCCGTCGCCGACGGCCGCGCGGAGGCCAAGGCGGCCAAGTCGGCTCCGGTCGCGGCCGCGCCCATGCCTGCCGCCACCGCCGCGCACGAAGGCGACAAGGATGAAGACGCAGAGTTCGCCGCGGGCGTTGCCCTCTACGACGTAGGACGTTACGTGGAAGCGCAGCAGCGTATGGAAAGTCTGGCGACGCGTGGCGGCGCGCGCGCCAGCGAAGCGGCGCTGTACGCGGCCCGCGCGACCCAGCAGACGCAGGGCTGCGGTGCGGCAGTGACGCAGTTCGAGCAAGTCTCGGCGCGCTTCGCCAACACGAAGAGCGGACTCGAAGGCAGCTGGCAAGCCGCCGAGTGCTACCGGACCCTCGGCGAGATGGCGCAGGCGCGCCGGAGCTACGAGGCGCTGCTCTCGACCGACTACGAGGATCGCGCGCGCAGCGCCCTGGCGCGGCTCGAAGACGAGAGCAATACGAACGCGACCGCGTCGCGCAAGGCCAAGGCCGCGGCACGACCGGCGGCAGGAGCCGCGCGCGCGGCCGACGAAGCCGCTGCCGCGCCGCCCGCGGCCGCCAAGCCCCCGGCCAAGGCCAGCAAGCCCAACGCCGCCGAAACCAACAGCTCGTTCTGATCCCGGATCAGGGCAGCTCGCCCGCCAGCAGCGCTTCAGGGCCCTGGCGCAGGAGATAGTCGACCTCGTCGTCGCCGTAGAGCGCTGCCAGGCGATCGATCCCCTGTGCCACCCGGGCCGCGTCGCTCGGGCGGTGTAGATCGCTGCAGGCCGCGTGATAGAGCTCGAGCTCGAGCAGGTGTTCGGCCGCGCGCTGCGGCTCACGACCGTACCTTCCGACCAGCGCCGCCACGTCGAGCAGCGTCGCGCAACCGCCGTCGACCAGCGATTGCAGGAGCTCCGTGCGGCCCCAGAAGCAACGGTAACGCTCGGGGTGAGCGATCACCGGCATGATCCCTCGCCGGCGCAGATCGAAGAGGCGCTCGGCGAGCACGGCCGGAAAGTCGACCCCCTGGAACTCGACCAGCGCGGCTCGCCCGCCCGGGTACGGCAGCGCCTGATCGCTCATCAGCCGGCCGTACACCACCTCGTCGAAGTAGTGCTCGCAGGCGAGATCGATCGCCGGCAGCTCGGCGGCGCCCTGAAGAGCCGTTGCGGTCGCGTCGAACGCACGCCTGAGATCGTCGCTCTTGTTGTCGAACCAGTCCGGCCGCATGTGCGGCGTGGCGATCACCCGATCGAAGCCGATGGCGCGTAGCTCACGCAACATCGCCAGGCTGACGTCGGTGCTCGGCGCGCCGTCGTCGATGGCGGCTACGTAGTGGCAGTGCAGATCGATGAAGCCCCGCATGCAGCGAGGTCAAACAATAGCTTACGAACTCACGCGGCGCCGGCCGAGGATGCGCTCACAGCCCTGGGCGACGTCGGTAAAGTTGGGGATCCCTGCCCCGCTACCGCAGACGAAAACCTCGAAGCCGTCGATCGCCAGTCGCTGCACGCGCAGCCGTCGCTCGAGGGCCATCAGGCTGCTCGGGACGGTGTCGTTGGCCGGATCACCCTTGCCGATCAGCGGCGCCACGGCGGCCAGCTCGTCGCAGAGCTCGGCCGCTCCTGCCCCTGCCACCAGCACGCCCGCGCCGTCTGCCACCGCCAGCGCGTCGAGCTCGGAGCGCCGCCGCGCCGCCTCGAGCAGCCGCGTCAAGGCCCCCAGGGTGTTTTCGGAGCGATCTTTGCGGCGGTCGGCCAGCGTTGCAGAATCCATCATCGGCACGCTAGGGGTGCCCTTTGGGCCTGGCCAAATTTTTGGCAAAGGTCGTGCTAGTAACCGCCCCCCATGCCTCGCCCCAGCTTGCTCCCGCTCATCGACGGACGTCGAGTGATCGTCTGCGCCGGTGCTGGCGGCGTGGGCAAGACCACGGTGGCCGCGGCGCTGGCTCTGGGCGCCGCCCTGCGCGGCAAGCGGGTGCTCTGCCTGACCATCGACCCGGCCAAGCGCCTGGCCGATGCGCTGGGCCTGGGTCCGCTCGGACCCGAGCCGCGCGCCGTGGCTCCGGAGCGTTTCGAGGAGCTCGGCGTCTCGGTCACGGGAAGTCTGTCGGTCCTGGTGCTGGATACCAAGAGCACCTTCGACGAGCTCGTGACGCGTCACGCCCCGAGCGCGGAGGTGCGCGATCGCATCCTCGGCAACCAGCTCTACCACTACGTCTCCACCAGCCTGGCCGGGACGCAGTCGTACATGGCGATGGAAAAGGTGCTGGCGGTCAAATCCGACCCCCGCTTCGATCTCGTCGTGCTCGACACGCCGCCCACCAGCGACGCGCTCGATTTCCTCGACGCTCCCGAGCGCCTGATCGAGGCGCTCGACAGCCCGGCCATGCGCTGGCTGGTGCAGGCCTTCACGAGCTCCGGCACGCTCAGCCTGAACCTCCTGGCTCGCGGCGTGGCGGCGCTCTTGCGGAGCGTGGGCAAGCTCACCGGCCAGGGCTTCCTCGAGCACATGGCCGAGTTCGTCAGCGAGCTCAATGAGCTGTTCGGCGGCTTCAAGGACCGCGCGCGCCAGGTGGCCCAGGCCTTCCGCGGCCCCGAGTTCGCCTACGTGATCGTGGCCACGCCCAGCCCGATCGCGCTCGGTGAAGCGCGCTTCTTCAGCTCGCGACTCGCCGAAGGGGGAATGCGGGGCGACGCGGTCGTCATGAATCGGGTCAATCCGCGAGGCGGACAGCGCCCCACCCTACCCGAGCTCGAGGCCTCGCTCGTCAAACACGGTCTGGGCGCGGCCCTCGCGCCCGCGGTGCTCGCGGCCACCGACGAAGAGGGACGTCAAGGCGAGCTCGACGGCGCCCTGCTCGAGCGCTTCGACCGCGAGCTCGCGGCCTTGCGCGGCGGCGCGCCGCTCGTGCTCGAGGTGCCGGTGCTGGCCGGCGAAGTGCACGAGTTTCGCACGCTACGCACGATCGCCGCCCGCCTTCTCGCATAGTCTGCGCGGAGCGATGTTGCCCCCACTCGCCGGTGCTCGGGCGCTCCGCGCCCTGCGCGCCGTCGGTCTCCCCCAAGCGCTCGCAGACTCGCGCGGGGGAGACGCCCCGTGAAGGTGCGAGTGTACCCTTCTCGCTTGCGAAAGAAGGACAGCAGGGCAGCAATGAGATCCCGGGTCACCCGAGACCCGTAGAAATTGGCGTAGTGCAGCACGCGGCACGTCCCGCCGCTCAGCCGCAGCGCGACGGTGGTTGGTGCTCAGCCAGAGGGGATAGCAATCGAGCTATCCTGGCGCTGCGATGCGAGAGTGGTCCCCGGAGGAGGCAAGCTCGAACGAACGCTTCGCTGCGAGCCCCCTCCCACGCGAGCTGGCGAGCGTTGGGGAGGGGTCGCGCGCGCAGGCCGCAGGCCGAGCACGCGGGGGTGGGCATCAACCCCGTTTCAGCTCGCTCGTCCGGCCATCACTCGCGACGTGACTTCTGACGATAGGTCACGCGCAGCGGCACGCTCTCGAAGCCGAAGGACTTGCGGATCTGGTTGATCACGAAGCGCTGGTAGCTCGGCTTGATCGCTTCGGGGTGGTTGCACACTGCCACGAACAGCGGCGGTGAGCTCTCCGCCTGGGTGATGTAGTAGATGCGCGGAGCCTTACCGTGGTGCGTGGGCGGCGGCTGGCGCTCGAGCACCTCGGCGAAGAAGCGATTGAGCTCGGCCGTGGGCACGCGCCGATTCATCTCGTCGGCGGCCTTGCCGACGGCTTGCATGAGCTCCTTCACGCCGCTGCCCGTGCGCGCACTGAGCTCGATGATCGGGGCGAAGCGGGCGAACGACAGCGTGTCTTGCGCGTTCTGCAGCGCCTGCTTGCGCTGCTCCTTGTTCAGCAGGTCCACCTTGTTCAGACCGACGACGATCGCGCGCTTGCGATCGATGGTCAGCCCGAGCAGCCGGGCATCCTGCTCGGCCGGGCCCTCGGTGGCGTCGCACATCACGACGACCACCGTGGCGCGCTCGACGGCGCGCAGCGAGCGCATCACGCTGACGAGCTCGACCCCCTTCTCGACACGCGATTTCCGCCGCACACCGGCCGTGTCCACCAGCACGAAGTCGCGTCCGCCGAAGCTGATGGGCGCGTCGACCGGATCGCGCGTGGTGCCGGGCGTGGCGTCGACCAGCGCGCGCTCCTCGCCCGTCAGTCGATTGAACAGCGACGATTTGCCCGCGTTCGGTCGTCCGAGCAGCGCCACGCGGGGCGCTTCGCCGCTCACCTCCGGCTCGGCTTCGAGCGGGGGCAGGTGCTTGGCCAGAGCCTGGGCCAGCTCGGCCGTGCCGCGACCGTGCAGGCCGGAGATCGGCAAGAGGTCCGGAATGCCGAGCTCGTAGAGCTCCGCCGACTGAGCCACGCGCTCCGCCGTATCGACCTTGTTGGCGACGTAGATCACGGGCTTGTCGCTGCGGCGCAGGAGGTTGATCGCCTCACGGTCGGGCTCGGTGGGCGGCGACGTACCGTCGAGCACGCAGATGATGGCATCGGCCTCCTCGATCGCGGCCTCGACGTGGCGCGCGATGCCCTGCTGCAGCGGGTCGTCGCTCGTGAGATCGAAGCCGCCGGTGTCGACCAGCGTCACGTTACGGCCGTGCAGATGCGCCGGCGCGTAGTGCCGATCGCGCGTGACGCCCGGCATGTCGTCGACGATGGCGAGCGATTGCCCGACCAGGCGATTGAACAGCGTGCTCTTGCCGACGTTGGACCGGCCGACGATGGTGATGGTACCGAAGCGCATGGGGTGGCGTGCTCTTTGCCAGAACCTCTGCTCCGGCGGTCCGGCAAAACTGGCCTCGAAAGGCCACGAGCGCAACGCTTATGGGACGGCCGGTTGCAGCTAGGCGGTGCTCCGACTACGAGGGCCAAGGCCGATGAGCGACCCG
>DATLIL010000185.1:0-7229 GCA_035539475.1 Polyangiaceae bacterium | reverse complement strand
CGCGCGCCGGAGAGCTTCCCGGCGCTGCGCGATCGCGTCGTCGATGCGTGGCTCGCCGATCACCCGCAAAGCGCGCGCCAGCTCGGGCTGCACGCGTTCGACGGGGTGGTGCCCGATTTCCGCAAAGCCGCCATCGATGCGCGGATCGCGCGCGCGCGCAAGGCGCGCGAGGAGCTCGCCGCGGTGCCGCCCGCGGGCCTCTCGGCCGACGATTCGCTCGACCGCGCGCTTCTGTTGCAGGAGCTCGATTTGGAGCTCTTCGCGGTGGACGAGATGCACGTCTTCCAGAAGGCGCCGCAGACCTACGAGGAGCTGTTCGCGGTGAACGATTACCTGGATCGCGATTATGCGCCGCTCGAGGTGCGGGCGCGCAAGCTCCTCGAGCACGAAAAAGCCGCGCTCGGGCAGGTCGCCCATGCCATCGCCAACCTCTCGCGCCCGGTTCCACGGCCGGTCCTCGAGACGGGGATCCATATCTACGAGGGCTACGTGCGTTACCTGCGCGAGGAGGTCCCGAAGCAACTCCAGAAGCTCACGGATGTCGCCCTGCTCGCGGAGGTCACGCAAACCAACGAGAAGCTCGCTCGCGAAGCGGAGGCGATGGTCGAGCGCCTGCGCGTCGATTACCTGCCGTCCGCGGATCAAAATTATGCGCTGGGCGAGGCGGGGTTCAGGAAGCTCCTCGAGGTACAAGAGGGGCTCCATCTTTCGCTCGACGAGTTTCTGCGCATCGGAGAGGCGGATCTCGAGGCCAACCGGCGCGCCTACGAGGCGTTGCGCAGCAAGGTGACGCCGACGCGCCCGGTAGCCGAAGAGCTCCTCGCCGAGGCGACGAAGCTGGTCGACGCGGCGCGGGCCTTCGTGGTCGAAAAAGGTATCGTGACGATACCCTCGCAGGAGCCGATCCTGGTGAAGGAGACGCCGCCGTTCATGCGGTGGAATTCGGCCTTCCAAGACGCGCCCGGGCCCTTCGAGACCGCGCGGGTGCCCTCCTTCTTCTACATCACGATGCCCGATCCCTCGTGGCCCAGGGCCGAGCAGGAGGCTTACCTGCCCCGGCGAGGCCAGATGATCTCGATCACCACGCACGAGGTTTGGCCGGGCCATTTCCTGCAAGGTCTCTGGCAGAATCGAGCGCCGACACGTGTCCAGAAGATGTTCACCAGCTACTCGTTCAGGGAAGGATGGGCGCACTACGGCGAGCAGATGATGATCGACGAGGGGTTTGCCGCGAGCGAGCCGGAGGCGCGCCTGGGGCAGCTCTCGGACGCGCTCCTGCGTGATTGCCGCTACGTCGTCGCGGTGGGCCTCCATGCGAAAGGCATGACGGTCGAGCAGGCGGCGGAGCGATTCGAGAAAGAATGCTTTCAGGACCCAGCCACCGCGCGGGAGCAGGCGGTGCGTGGTACATTCGACCCGGGCTATTTCGCGTACACGCTGGGCAAGCTGCAGATCCTCGCATTGCGGGAGGAGGCCAAGAGGCGGCTGGGGAAGCGATTCTCCCTGCGGAAATTCCACGACACGCTGCTCGCGCACGGGGCGCCGCCGATCGCGCTCGTGCGTGAGCGGGTGCTGGCGGAGATGGAGGCGATTGCCAAGTAGCGGCTCTCGTCACCCGGCCGGAGATGCCAAGAACGACGGTTGCTCCTGCGTTTCGCAGTCGCTCGCCCATGGCTCGCATTGGTCCAGGAAGTGCATACACGATATGCGCCAGGATGAACAGCGGCAGGACCTAGGGAGGGAAGCCATGCAAGCCATGCGCGGGCGGTGAGCACGTGCGCAAGCACGTCCAGTCGCAGTGGCAGGTAGCTCTCCTCGGGCTCGCCCTCGTTGGCTTGGCTGCAGGTAGCATCCTGCATCTCGCAAGGGTCGGCGATGCGGGCCGGTGGATATGGGCTTGCGTCACCGGTATCGTTCTCATCTGGACATTTTCCTCTGTCGTGAGGGGATTGCTCCGACGAGAAACGGGAGTCGATCTCATCGCCGTCCTGGCGATGGCAGGCGCACTCGTCCTCGGCGAATACCTCGCGGGCGCCATCATCGCGGTCATGCTCACAGGCGGCGCTGCACTCGAGCGGTTCGCAGTCGCCCGAGCACGACGCGATCTGAGCGCCCTGCTCGAGCGCGCTCCGCATACAGCACATCGCCGAACGGGTGCCGACATCGTCGATGTCGACATCGACGATGTGGTGCTCGGCGACGTCCTCGTCGTCAAGCCAGGTGAGGTTGTTCCAGCGGACGGCATCGTCAGCTTGGGAACCGCGATTCTCGACGAGTCGGCGCTGACCGGTGAATCCAAACCCGTACAGATTGACACCGGGTCCCCTGTGCGCAGCGGCGGCACGAACGCGGGCAGCCCGTTCGAGCTGCGTGTAAATGCGCCCGCGGCCCAAAGTACCTATGCGGGCATCATTCGCCTGGTCAAGGCAGCGGAGGAATCAAAGGCGCCGTTCGTGCGACTCGCGGATCGATACGCGCTCGCTTTTCTGGGCCTTACCGTTACGCTTGCGGCCCTTGCGTGGATCGCCGGGGGAAGCCCGATCCGCGCACTCGCCGTGCTCGTTGTCGCAACGCCGTGCCCACTCATCCTGGCCGCGCCGGCAGCCATCATCGCCGGCGTGTCGCGCGCGGCGAGGCACGGCATCATCGTCAAAGGCGGCGGTCCGCTCGAGACGCTCGCACGTGCCACGGTGCTGCTGCTGGACAAGACCGGGACCGTGACCTCGGCGCGTCCGCAGGTCGTGGCGGTGGAAACCTTCGGAGCCATCTCCTCCGATGATGTCGTCAGGCACGCCGCGTCCATCGAGCAGGTCTCGGTACATCCATACGCGCCCGCGATTCTCGCGGAGGCGCGGAGCCGGAGCGTCGAGCTGAGCTTCCCCGTCGACGTGCGCGAGCAGATGGGCACGGGAATCGGAGGAAACGTGGACAGCCGACGCGTGGCCGTGGGACAGCTCGGTTTCGTGGCTCCGAGCGCACCACGCACGCCGGAGCTTCGGTCGATCGAGCTGCGTACCGCAGTCGAGGGCTCGTCGAGCGTGTACGTTTCGATCGACGGCTCGCTCGCGGGCGTGTTGCTCCTCCAGGACCCGATCCGGCCGGAAGCGCCGCGTGTCCTTCGCGCGCTTCGCGCCGCCGGCATTCGGCGCATTCACATGGTGACGGGCGATCATCCCGATGTCGCGGAGCTCGTCGGCGACGTCCTCGGCGTGGACCGTGTCTTTGCGGAGCGAACGCCGGAGGAGAAGGTCGAGGTCATCAAGCTCGTACGTGCCGAGGGCTTCACGGTGATGGTCGGCGACGGCATCAACGACGCCCCGGCGCTCGCGCTCGCCGACATTGGCGTGGCGATGGGAGCGCGCGGCGCCACGGCCGCCTCCGAAGCAGCGGACGTCGTCCTCACAGGGGACCGGCTCGGAGGGCTTCTCCTCGCGACGCGGATCGCGCAGCGTACGCGGCGCATCGCGCTGGAAAGCGTCTTTGTGGGGATGGGGCTCTCGCTCGTTGCGATGGTGTTCGCCGCCGCGGGAACCATCACGCCGGTCGCCGGAGCCGTACTCCAGGAGGGCATCGACGTCCTGGTGATTTTGAACGCGCTTCGTGCGCTTGGCGGTGGTGGCCTGCTCATCATGCCAAGGCGCGGTGACGCCAAGGGCCTTGCGCAGGGGCTTGCCTCGGCGCACCGCTCGCTGCGTCCACACGTCGGCGAGCTCGCCGCGCTGGCCGCGCGCCTCGACTCGCTGCCAGCGCGGGAGGCGCGCGCACAGCTCGAGCGGATCCGTGACATGTTCGAGAAGGATCTGCTGCCCCACGAGTGGGAGGAGCAGCAGACGGCCTATCCACTCCTCGGCAAACTGCTGAAGGAGGAGGACCCGACCGGCCCGTTGATCCAGACGCATCACGAGATCCGGCGGCTCACGCGGCTCTTCGGTCGTCTGGTCGCTCAGCTTCCTGCGGAGGGCCCCAGGCCGGAGGATCTCCGAGACCTGCGCCGCGTGCTCTACGGCCTCCACGCCATCCTCACGTTGCACTTCGCTCAGGAGGAGGAGCTGTACAGCCTGTTTGAAGACGGATGAGCTTTCGATGCCGAGACCCGTCGCGCGGGCGAGCCCCGCGACGCGGGACATCTCCTATGCCGCCTGCGCAGATTGCTCCGCCGGAAACCACAGCCGGAAGGTCGAGCCCTGGCCCGGCGTGCTCTCCACGGCGATGGTGCCGCCGTGCGCCTCCATCAGCCCCTTGGCGATGTAGAGGCCGAGGCCCAGCCCCGTGTTCTTTTCGCGCGCCCGCGGGGCCTGAAAGAAGCGATCGAACAGCCTGCCCAGATCCACCGCCGAGATGCCCGGGCCGCGGTCCTCGACCGTCAGCGCCGCGCCTCCCGCCTCCGGTCGGATGGTCACCCGGATCGGCAAGCCGGCGCCAGAATACTTGGCGGCGTTATCGAGCAGGTTCGTGAGGATCTGCGCCAGCCGGGCCGGATCGACGAAGATCGCGGGCACACGGTCCTCCACATCGAGGGTCACCGGGTGCTGTCCGAGGGTCGGCTCGATTTCAGCGAGCAACGAGCGCGTCTCCTCCTCCAGCGACACGGGCTGGCGATCGAGCGAGAGCCGCCCGACCTCGATGCGAGAGACCTCGAGCAGGTCCTGCGTCATGTGCGAGAGCCGGCAGCCGATTCGGCGCAAACGTTGGAGTTCTTGCACCGGCACCACGACCGAATCACCCTCGGGTTTTGCGAGCAGCTTCTTTAAAAGCAACATCATGGCCGCGACGGGGTTGCGGAGATCGTGAGCAATGACGGCCGCGAACTCGTCGCGCAGGCGGTCCATCTCGCGGTGGGCCTCCTGCGTGCTCTCGACTTGCTGGGCGTAGGCGATGGCCAGCGCTGATTGCGCGGCGAAGAGCCGGACCATACGCTCGTCCTCCTCCGTGAACTCAACGCCACCATCCTTGTCGCAAAGGTAGAAATTCCCGAATACCTTCTGCCCGATGAGCAGCGGTACGCCGAGGAAGGAGGTCATCGCGGGGTGGCGCGCGGGGAAGCCGATCGATCGCGGATCGGCGTGGATGTCCGCGACCCTGCTGGGCTGCGGGTCGTGGATGAGCGCGCCCAGGAGCCCTCGGCCCTGGGGTAAGTGGCCGATGTCGCGGGCGACCATTTCGGAGACGCCCACGTAGATGAAATCGGAAAGGCCGGATCCCTCGGCGTCGAGTACACCCAGGGCGCCATAACGGGCGCGGGTCAGCTCGCAGGCCTGCTCCACCAGGCGGCGCAGCAGCTCGTGCAGGGGCATGGCGGCCTCGATGGTCATGGCCACGTCGCGGAGCAAGCGCAGCCTTCGGGCCTCGCGGCGCTCGACGTCGCGCTGCCGGGCTTGTCGCAGCCCGAGAGCACAGGCGCCCGCCACGCCTCGGAGGAGGCGGCGCTCGAGCGAGCTGAGCTTTCCCGGCTGCCGCCGCGCGAGCCCTAGCACCCCGACAAGCTCGCCCCCTACGCCCAGGGGGAACGCCACCATCGCGTGGAGCCCCAGCTCGAGCAGGCGCAGGGTGCCGCGGAAGGCGCCCTCCGGCAGCTCCTCGATGCGAGCGATCTCCTGGATGTCCCCGGTCTCGGCTGCCAGCGCCGCGACGGTGTTCGCCAAATTCGTATTCAAATCTTGCGCGAATGCCTCGGGAAGCCCGACCGAGGCGACCAGCCTGAGACGTTCACCGCCCCCGGTGGCGATGAGAAACGCGGCGTCGGCGCGAACGGCGGCAGCCACCTCGTCGAGCAGCCCATGGGCCAGGGTCGAGGGCTCATCCGCGCTGAGAAGCGCGGCGCCGATGCTGGCCACGAGGTCGGCGAGCCGGACCGCGAAGGGCTCGTCGGCGACGTTTTCGAACGCGAGCAGCGCCTCGCCGGCCGACGCGCGGCAGCGCACCAGGAGCAGGAGGCGGCGAGTGGTTTGTCGATCGTACCAGACCTCCTCGTCGCAGAAGGACTCGCCGTGGAGGGCGCGACGCCACGGCAACTCTTTTTCGGCGAGGACCGCCTGGGTTCCGAGCCGGGATATCTCGAAGCGCTCCGACAGACGGTCCGGGGTCGGTGACTCCATCCCCAGGAGCTCGCTCAAGGACGCGCTCGCCTGGACCTCACCCGTGCTGGTCAGCCTCATCACTGGCCAGGGGAGCAAGGACTCCACGATCATGCAGAGGGTATTGGTACGCCCGAGGGCAACCGTCGAGGTCACCCCGGCTGCAAGCGATTGACCGCATCGAGATCGATAACGCGAGGTCGAGCGGCGGCTCCACTGGGTCGCGCTCGGCAGAAACGTTCGGCGGCTCGGACGAAGCTCGCCTCTCCCGGCTGTTCCCCGGCGCGTCGGGCGGGCGTCCGGAGGCTATCGCATCTCGCGCAGACACGTGGCGAGCGCGTCGATATCCTCCCTCGTGGTGTAAAGGCCTATCGACGCGCGCGTCGTGCTGGGGAGCCCCAAGCGGCCCATCAACGGTTGCGTGCAATGGTGCACCGCCGGTCGCATTGCGGACGAAGACAATTTCACGCGCGTCCCCGGCGTGGATGAAGCGGGCCACCTTCTCCCGCGCAGCGTCGTAGAGCGCCGTCGATCGCTGGCTCAGGGCGTACACGCCCCGATGGATGTTGGCGTAGTCCTCGCTCATGAAGCGCGTCATCTCGTCGAGGACGGCCCGCGGCTTCTGCGCGCTCGCGGCGGTATCGAGGTATACGAGCGACCGCCCGTTCACCGGTCGCTGGAGGATCGGGAAATCCCGCCGTACGCGCTCGACCTCGAAGGCCGGCGCACCGGCCCCCTCCCGTACGCTCTCCTCGTTCGCTCGCATTGCTTCTTCTCCGAGACGGCGGTTTTTGGTACCGGACGGCCTGCAAATGTTGAAGCGATCCGCGTCGCAGGGAACGCTGCTTGACCTCGCTGGGTACGGCACGTGCAATCGCCCTGGGCCATGCGAACGAGTCGTGCGCCGATGTATGATTTTCGCGGGCGATGGGCGTCCCTCGGCGTCGCCGCGGCCGCAGCCGCGTCGTTGCTGCTCGGCGGGCATCTCTCGCGCGCGGAGCCCGCAGGCGCCGCCGCGCACTGGTACGAGGCCGACCAGATCCTGGTGCACAGGCCCGGAGAGGAGGTGTTTTTAGGGCTCCTCCACCCTGCTGCGGCCCTGTTCGAGGATACCTTCAGCCTCGAGGGCGCGGCTGCAGAGCACCGGCAATTCGT